>SLQH01000316.1 GCA_007131555.1 Planctomycetota bacterium
CGGCCCCGATTCCGCCGAAAATCCTCACCATAGCTACGGCTATGACTGCGGTTTTCGACGAAATCGGGACTCGAAAATGCACTGCGCCATGCTCGGTCGCTATCCCTTACAGACTCCTAGCCAGGCGATGTGTCAGTTATTCCCGACCGCTGTCACGCTTGACATGGCGGCGTTGGGGGAACAGGGCGGCGTAGGGGATCTTGAGGGTGTCGATCTTGTAGTGGACCATGCGGGCGGTGATGCCCAGGTCGCGGGCGGCCCGGGTGACGACTCCGTCATGGCGTTTGAGGGCCTCCACGATGGCGTCGCGCTGGAGGGCGTCGATCATGTCCTTGAGGCTGATGCCACCATCAGGCAGGGTGGCATCGGGCATCTGCAGGGTGGCGGGCAGATCGCGACCGTCAATCACCCCACCCCGTGCCACCAGCACTGCATACTCGATGCAGTTTTCCAGTTCCCGGACATTACCGGGCCAGTGGTAGGCGGTCAGCATGGTGATGGCGGTGGTGCTGATGCGTTCGATGGGCTTGTCCAGGCGTTGGCTGCAGCGGGCCAGGATGTGGTTGGCCAGGGCCAGAATGTCATCGCGGCGTTCACGCAGGGGCGGCAAGACGATGGGAAAGACATTGATGCGATAGTACAGGTCGAGACGGAACGTGCCATCATCGACCATGGCCTCAAGGTCGCGGTTGGTGGCGGCGATGATGCGTATGTCGGCGTTCCGGGTATGGCTGCTGCCAACCCGTTGATATTCACGTTCTTGCAGGACCCGGAGCAGCTTGACCTGGGTGGCCGGGCTGAAGTCGCCGATCTCGTCCAGGAACAGGGTGCCCCCTTCGGCCTCCTCGATACGGCCCCGGCGTAGCTGTACGGCTCCGGTGAAGGCGCCCTTCTCATGGCCGAACAGTTCGCTTTCCAGGAGGTGTTCGTTGAGGGCGGCGCAGTTGACCCGTACGAAAGGTCGGTCGCAACGGTCTGACGCATAATGGATGGCGGTGGCCACCAGTTCCTTGCCGGTACCTGATTCGCCGCGCAGCAGCACCGTCACCTGGCTGCCGGCCACCTGCTGGATCTGGCGGTAGACGGAGCGCATCAGGTCGGATGAGCCGATCATGTTCTCAGGCCGGAACTGCTCACCCAGGGCGGCACGCAAACGCAGGTTTTCGCTGGCTGTCGCTGCCCGGTCCATGGCCTCCCGCTGGCGACCAGCCACATCGTAGGCAATCATCGCTGCCACCACCCGCAGCACCTCGGTGCGCAGGCGCAGGGTGTCAGGGTCACAGACCGGCACGTCAGCCGAAAGAGTGCCGACGATCTGTTTGTCCAGTTTCACCGGAACACATATGAATGAGGCGTCGGTCCAGTCCGGGGCACGGCGGCGCTGGAAGCGGTCGCGAAAATCCGGCTCATTGCGGATGCTGGGCACCACGGCCTCAGAGCCGGTCTGGAGCACCCGCCCGGTGATGCCCTCGCCGCACTGGTAGCTGATCTCCTGATGATCGCCGGCGGCAGTGCTGTCGGCCACTATCAGGCGATCGCCGGACGGCGACAGCAAGGTGACGGTGACCCAGCGATACCCGCCATTTTCCAGGACCCGCAGCACCTGTCGCAATGAGGCGGCTTGACCGGCATGGGCTGCCAGTTGTTCGGTCAGGGTGGCCAACAGTCTCAGCAACAGGGCCGGCAGACGTGCCGCTTCGTCCGGCGAGGGACTGGGCGCATTCAGTGGGGCAGGGCTATGGGAAAGCGTCATGGATCTACGACCGGGCAGCGTTCTGGCATGAGGATCCTGTACGAGTAGCAGGCGCAGCCCCAGCTTTAGCTGAAGCAGTACGCGGTCATTGGCCGTTGGCGCGCGCGCAACAGCCAAGGGATGGGCCCGGGCCCTTGCAGGGGTACACGTCTGTTGAGCAGTGTGTCGAAATTGAAAGCCAGCGCCATGCCCAAGCCGGTCACAGAGCGATTGAATACAGCAAACAGCTCTTTCAAAGCTGTTTTAATGTTATGTGTCAACAGTGTGCTCATGACCATCAGAGACAGAACGACCTGTCACATGAGTGCCAACCGATCAAAAATGAAGCAATGGCGCTTCGCTGAATCTGTCTGATTCGTTCCTATGATGCTGTCGATGTCTGCGTCATATGCTTGCCAACAGTCCAGGGCATGGCTCGGTAACACATACAGGCGTTGTTGGCAAGGCGATCAGCCATAGCCTGAGCGCCCGTTGACGCTGTGAGCCAGGAACTGAGGAGGCCCATGCCGTGACCATGGTTGATGAGAGCCCGGCGATGATCCGTGCCCGCCGGGCCCGGATCGGTGCTGTATATCGTGAGGTCCAGACCTGGTTTACCACCGAGGCCCTGGTGGAGACCCTGGCCATCGGCGACAGCGAGACCGAGGCCATCGCCCTGGAATGGCTGGCCAAGGCCGGCAAACGCTTTCGACCATTTCTGGTGGCCAGTCTTCATCTGGCCCTGCGCGACGAGGACCTCAGCGCTCCGGTGGCCGAGGATGTTCGCCTGCTGGCCGTAGCCTTGGAGTGCATCCACAAGGGCTCGCTGATCTACGACGACATCCAGGATGGCGATGCCTGCCGCTACGGCGACGCCACGGTCCATAGCGTCCATGGCATGCCGGTGGCCCTGACTGCCGCCCTGCTCCTGCTGGGCTGGGGTTATCGTCTGATCGGCCGCTGCCATTGCCCTCCGGACTGCGTGGCCGAGATGCTGACTCTGGCCTATCAGGCCCATTGTGACCTGTGTCTGGGCCAGGGTGGTGAGCTGTGTTGGATGCGGGCTCCCAAGGCCCTGTTGCCGGAGGAGGTCCTTGATCTGTTCCGGCTCAAGACCGCCCCCAGCTTTGATGTCGTGTTCCGGCTGCCCCTGATCTACCATCGCCGCCGTGATCTGGATGACATGATGCAGCGCTTCAGCATCACCGTCGGTACCGCCTATCAGGTCCAGGATGACCTCCACGACTTCCACGGCAACGGCGATGTGGACGACATCGCGGCGCGACGACCGTCAATCGTCATGGCCTACGCCCATCAGATGACGACCGGGTCGGTCCATCAACAGGTGGCCGAGGGCTGGTTCGGTGATCGTCTCCTGCCGCGTAGCGAGTGGCGGCAGATCATCGCTGATTGTGGGGCCGTGGCGGCCGCCGAAGCAGCCCTGACCGGCCTCAAGGATGAGGCCCGAACGATCCTCTCATCCTGTGACAACCCCTTACTGCGAGACCTGTTGGTCCAGGTCATGGAAACCATCCTGGGGGTCGATGATCCTGGTGCCTAGTAAGGGATTGCGATCGAGCATGGTGCAGGGCGCCTGTGCTACGGCGCGCAGACCCCGCGACTCGTGATCATGGGCAGCGACCCAGAACGCAGGCGGGGCGCAACGATGATGGTGCCGCTCCGCCCTATACCGGCCTCAAAGGTATCTGCCCGCCACTGCACGCGGGCCAAGGCCCGGTGCTCCGCGTATTGTTGCGGCTATGGTCATGGCTTTGTGCCAGACGCGGAATTTTTGTGCTTGGTAACGATCAATGCAGTTGGATTACCGTCCATGTTCAACCCAAGCCTCGGACTCGCCTGTAACCACC
>SLQH01000264.1 GCA_007131555.1 Planctomycetota bacterium
GATGAAGAGCGTGTGGTCGGGGTGACGACCGTGGATCTCGGATCCGGGCCGGTGCGTTTGCGCTTGGGTACCCGCGAGACATTCCTGCTCAAGATTCCCGGTCAAAACGGCGGGGCGGCCTCGCCAGATACCGATCATCCTGCCGATGGCCCCACGGCTCCTCCTACCGCCACCGATCTGGATGACGCAGACTAGCAGTCCTCTCGTGGCTGCTCCCCGTTTTTTATGGAGATGACCATCTCATGGCTGATCACCAGTACAGTCCCCACGCCATTCGTGTGCAACTGGATAGCGAGATCATGCGTGAATTGATCTATGGCGATCTTGATGACAAGGTTGGTGCCGATCAGGCCAAGCAGGAGCGTTTATGCGCCTTGCGCGAACATCAGGTCTACCGTCTGCTGCGCTCGGTGGTCAGCCAGCTCAACACTCGTCTCAAGGGGCGGCGTGAGCGTTTCAAGCTGGTTGAGGAAGGTGACGGCCTGGTCCTGGAATACCTGAGCTGAAGGTCATGACCAATTACCTCGCCCTGCCGCCCGGCGACGAGTCGCCGTACCAGCTCAATGCCGTGATTGAGATCCCCAAGGGGTCGAATCACAAGTACGAGTACGATAAGAATCTCAATGTCTTTCGTCTCGACCGGATCCTGTTCAGCCCGGTCCACTATCCCGGTGCCTACGGTTTCGTTCCCCAGACCTTGGCTGAGGATGGTGACCCCCTGGACGTGGTGGTGATCATCGATGGCGAGACCTTCACCGGCTGCGTCATAGAGGTCCGGCCGCTGGGCGTGCTGGTGATGCGTGATGATATGGGCCTGGATCACAAGATCCTTGCCGTGCCGGCCTGCGATCCGCGTATGCAGGAGGTCCACGGTCTCCAGCACCTGCCCAGTCATTACCTCAAGGAGATCGACTACTTCTTCCAGATCTACAAGGAACTGGAGGGCAAGCAGTCGGATACCTATGGCTGGGAAGACCGGCTGGCCGCCTTCCGGATCATTGAGGAATCCCTTGAAGCGTATCGTGACTATCAGACCGGCATCATTGACCGCTGGCGTGTTCCGACTGAAAAAGGTCGTCGCCTGATGGCTCGCCGCAAGGCTCATGCAGCGGCGGCCGACCATGCTCCCGACGCCTCGGCATTGGCGGTTGAACATCCAGATGACCAAGACGCTCCTGAGGCCACTGATCTGGTGGACGATCAGCATGCCAAGGACCCGGATCAGGCGTGAGTTCAAGTCCGGCTGCACCCTACCGCCAGATGTATGGTTATGGCTGGCCCTGATCTGATCGGTTGCTATCCCTTGCAGGCTCCCAAGCGAGGAGGTCGTGCCATGCCGCCCATCATCCCTCTGTTCTGGTTGCTGTTGCTGCTGACATGCGTGACGCTTGTGGCGTTTTTCATTGTGTTCTGGTATAGTGTGTTCACTGATATGATGGCCGCCCCGGATGCGTCCTATCCTGGGGCCCATGACAAGATCCTCTGGGTCGTTCTGTTCCTGTGCCTGCCGTTCTTTGCGCCGTTCATGTATCGGTCGACAATGGCCAAGTACACGGCCTTGTTGCAGGTCATGCGCCATGACCAATAGTTGACCGGGAGCATCAGGCGATCTGTCAGCCTGTCTCTTCAGAGTCTTCGTCAAGACTGTGACCTGCAGTCATGCGGGCCCAGATCAGACGATCGCCTCGCCGGTTGGTCAGGGAGCGTCCTCGGTATCGGCCTCCAGCACTGAACTGGGAGTCAGGGCATCGCGGCTGCGATGGATCAGCCAGCGGTCAATGGTGATCAGGGGCAGGAAGAGATAGCCGCCGAAGTTGGTGTAGGTACCGCCGGCCCGGCTGGGATCGGCGAAGCGGGTGCTGCCGTCGCTGTCGTGGAAGATGATCAGGCGCAGGCCCATGGGCTGCCAGACCTCCTGGTCGCTGATGGCCTGGTCGCGAGGGCTGCGGGTGCGGCCGCTGGGGACGGTCTGGTAGGAACCGAGCAGCGACAGAGGGATATAGATGATGATATAGCTGAGTACCAGACCCAGGATCATCCAGGCGTAGCGGGGGATGGCCTTGGGGTTGGCAGGGACTGTCTTGCGGGTCTTGGTTGCGGTGGTGGCCATGGCGTCTCCGGGGTCAGGTCCCGGGATTATGATAACGGTGCTCGCCGCCCTCGCCAAGGATGATCACCTCGTTGCCGGGCCCATCGTGGGCTTCGACCCGGCCATGGATCCGGGCCTCGATGCCGCAGTCCTGGGCCACTGCCAGGCAGTCGGCGGCGATCTCGGGGCTGACCACCGCCTCCAGGCGGACGCCCATGTTCCAGACCGCGTAGGCTTCGGCCCAGGAGGTGTTGCCGACCTCCCGCAGGCGGGCGAAGAGGGGCGGGGTGGGCAGCAGGTCATCCTTGATGTAGCGCAGATGGCGCCCGAAATGGCCGATCTTGGTCTGGCCGCCGCCGGTACAGTGGATCAGGGCATGGATGGCCTGGCGTGGCACGGCGGCCAGCAGGACCTTGATCAGCGGCAGGTAGGTTCGGGTCGGGCTGAGCAGGGCCTGGCCGATGCTCATGCCGTCGCTGCCCGGCAGGGGGTCCTCCAGGCGATGGGGGCCGCAGTAGATCATCGCTGGATCGGTATCGGGGGCGTAGGTTTCGGGGTAGCGGGCGGCGTAGTCATGGCCGAGGGCATCATGGCGGGCGCTGGTCAGGCCGTTGGAGCCGATCCCGGCATTGGGACGGGATTCCCAGCGGGCCTGGCCGGTCGATGAGAATCCCACGATCAGGTCGCCGGGCCGGGACCGGCTGGCATCGATGACCGCATCGCGCCGCAGACGGGTGGTGACGGTGCAGCCGACATCGACGGTGCGGACCACATCGCCGACATCGGCGGTCTCGCCCCCGGTCAGGATGCAGGTGATGCCCTCGGCGGCCAGGGTGTCGCAGGCCCTCTGGTAACCGGCGATGATCCCGGCGATGGCAGCGCCAGGGATCAGCCGGGCGTGGCGGCCGATGGTATTGCAGACCAGATAGGGCCCCAGGGCACCGACGCAGGCGCAGTCGTCAATGTTCATCACCAGGGCGTCCTGGGCCACGCCCTGCCAGACCTCATCGCCCAGGCCCTCGCGCCAGCCGAGATAGGCCAACGAGGCCTTCGAGCCGGCGGTATCAGCATGCATGATCAGGCAGTGCTGGTCATCGCCGCTCAAGAGGTCGGGGACGATCTTGCAGAAGGCACCGGGAAACAGGCCCTTGTCCTGGCTGCGGATGGCGGCGTGGACCTCGGCCTTGCCGGAGGAGACCCCACGGGCGCGATAACGGTGATCTGGCGCGTCATGCATGGCCGGATTGTGTCAGGGGTGCAAGCCGGAACAAGCCGTGCCCTGGCGCGGGAAGGGGATTGACCCCCGGCTGAAGAGCCGTACAAGTGCGGCGTCATCAAGCACGGGTGGCGGAACTGGCAGACGCGCTAGGTTGAGGGCCTAGTGAGGATAATACCTCGTGCGGGTTCGAGTCCCGCCCCGTGTATGCAAAACCCAGCAAAAACGCTGGGTTTTTTCATGTCCTGACGACAGCGGGCACCGTCAATACCTAGTGAGGTACA
>SLQH01000313.1 GCA_007131555.1 Planctomycetota bacterium
AAGTCGAGGCGTTCGGCGGCGGCCAGCATCAGCAGGCGCAGCTCCTCGCGATCGGCCGGGAGGTCCGGGGTCGGGTCCTGGTCGGCGACCCGGCGGGCGGCCAGGGCCTCGGCGAAGGCCCCGGCCTCTTGGCTGCGGGTGACCGAGCGCGGGATGATGCCGTGTTCCTGGTTGTAGATCTCCTGATAGCGACGGCGGCGCTCGGTCTCAGAGATGGCCTGCTGCATGGCCGGTGACATGTGGTCGGCGAACAGCAGGACCGTGCCGGCGACATGGCGGGCGGCCCGGCCGATGGTCTGGATCAGGCTGACAGCCGAGCGCAGGAAGCCCTGCTGGTCGGCGTCGAAGATGGCCACCAGGCTGACCTCGGGCAGGTCCAGGCCCTCGCGCAGGAGGTTGACCCCCACCAGGCACTGGCTGTGGCCCTGGCGCAGGCTGTGGAGGATCTCGATGCGTTCCAGGGCGTCGATGTCACTATGGAGATAGGTGGTACGGATGCCGGCCTCGTGGAGGAACTCGCTGAGGTCCTCGGCCAGGCGCTTGGTCAGGGTGGTGACCAGGGTCCGCTCGCCGCGCTCGGCCCGTTCGCGGACCGCTGTGATGAGGGCCTCGACCTGACCGGCGGTGGGCAGGACCAGGATCTCAGGGTCGAGCAGGCCGGTGGGGCGGATGAGCTGCTCGGTGCGCATCTGCTCGTGGGTCTCCTCGTAGGGGCCGGGCGTGGCCGAGACATAGATCCGTTGGCCGACCAGGGCCTCCCATTCGTCGAAGCGCAGGGGGCGGTTGTCGAGGGCCGAGGGCAGGCGGAAGCCGTGTTCGACCAGGGTCTGTTTGCGCGAGCGGTCACCGGCGTACATGCCGCGCAGCTGCGGCAGGGTCACGTGGCTCTCGTCGATGATGGTCAGGAAGTCGGGCGGGAAGAAGTCGTACAGGCAGTAGGGGCGGGCGCCGGGCGCCTGGCCGGCGAAGAAGCGACTGTAGTTCTCGATGCCCGAACAGTAGCCGGCCTCGCGCAGCATCTCGATGTCGTAGAGGGTGCGCGAGCGCAGGCGCTGGGCCTCGACCAGGGCCCCGGCATCCAGCAGGGCCCGATGCTGCTGCTCCAACTCTTCGGCAATGCCGGCGATGGCCTGGTCCATGGTCGGTTCATCGACCACGAAGTGCTTGGCCGGATACAGGGCCAGGCGCCGCCGCCGGTTGATCACCGCCCCGGTGAGGGGGTGGACCTCGGCCAGGTCCTCGACCAGATCGTCGAAGAAGGACACCCGGATCACATGGTCGTCATAGGCCGGCCAGATGTCGACCACATCGCCTCGGACCCGGAAGCGGCCGCGCTGGAGGTCGAGATCGCGGCGCTCGTACTGGATGGCCACCAGGGCCCGCAGCAGGTCATCGCGGGGGCAGACGGCATCGACCTCCAGGATGATGGTCAGGTCCTCGTAGGCCTTGGGCGAGCCCAGGCCGTAGATGGCGCTGACCGAGGCCACCACGATGACATCGCGGCGCGACATGACGCTGCGGGTGGCCGACAGGCGCAGCTTGTCGATCTCCTCGTTGATGGCGCTTTCCTTCTCGATGTACAGGTCCTTGGCCGGGACGTAGGCCTCCGGCTGGTAATAATCGTAGTAGCTGACGAAGTACTCGACGGCGTTGTCGGGGAAGAAACCCTTGAACTCGCTGTACAGCTGGGCGGCCAGGGTCTTGTTGTGGGAGATGATCATGGTCGGCCGTTGCAGGGCGGCGATGACATTGGCCATGGTGAAGGTCTTGCCGGACCCGGTGACCCCCAGCAGGGTGCAGTGCTGGGCCTCGGCCTTGAGGGCAGCGACCAGCTCGGCGATGGCCCGGGGCTGGTCGCCGGTGGGGGCATAGGGGGCGTCGAGGACGAAATCGGCCATGGTCCTGATCATGGGGCCATGGCTCCAGGGTCACGCGCCAACCGCGTGCGCCCCGACGAAGCGCCGGTGGCACCGGGTCTGGGCCATGGCACAATCACCCCTTACGGCCCGCGTGATGTCGTTGTGGCGTCACCATGGCCCCGGAGAGCCAGCATGCCTGATCGACGCATCTCCATCCACGATCTGCGCCGGATGAAGCAGCGTGGTGACAAGATCACCATGGTCACCTGCTATGACCATGCCACGGCCCAGATCATCGACTCCGTCGGCATCGAGATGATCCTCATCGGCGATTCCCTGGGCATGGTCATGCTGGGCCACGATTCGACCCTTCAGGTGACCCTCGACATGCTGGTCCACCACACCAAGGCCGTCAGTCGGGCCGCCCATCGGGCCCTGGTGGTCATGGACCTGCCCTTCGGCACCTACAGCGCCGCCGATCTGCCCCTGTCGCTGGCCTCGGCCCGCCGGGCCATCGCCGAGGGTGGAGCCCAGGCGGTCAAGATCGAGGGTGGTCGTCGCATGGCCCCGGTGATCGGCACCCTGGTGGCGTCTGGCATCCCGGTGATGGGCCACATCGGTCTGACCCCGCAATCCATCCACATGATCGGCGGCTACCGGGTCCAGGGGCGGGGCACCGAGGCCGGCGACCGCCTGGTCAAGGCGGCCCTCAAGCTGGAGGAGGCCGGGGCCTTTGCGGTGGTCCTGGAATGCGTCCCGGCGGCCCTGGCTCGGCGCATCAGTACTGAACTGACGGTGCCGACCATCGGCATCGGCGCCGGCCCCTGCTGCGATGGCCAGGTCCAGGTCCTGCATGACATGCTCGGTCTGGTCGATGACTTCCAGCCCCGCCACGCCAAGCGCTACGCCCACCTGGCCCCGCTCATCCGTGAGGCCCTGGAGGGCTATCGCGGCGAGGTCCGCAGCGGCACCTTCCCAGCCCCCGAACACGCCTTCGACATGGACGACCTCCTGGAGGATACCGAACGTCCGGTGCCCAACCCCTGATCAAGAAGTGGAGCCTCCCATGCCCCCGATCCACGATCCTGACACCTGCCCTTGCACCTATCCCTGCAACCGCAACAAGGACTGTGAGGCCTGTCAGCGCTATCACCACGCCAACGGTAGCCAGACCGCCTGTGAGCGTCTGATGGCCGATAGCGATAGCGACGACGAGGCCTGAGCAAGCCTGCGCCCGGCCTTTGGCCCCCCGTTTGCGTTACGTCGACGGGGAGGGTCCATCATGTCGCTGCGCATCAATTTCAATGTCTCGGCGGTGCGTTCGCAGTACAATCTGCGCACGGCCGACCGCCTGCTGGCCGGAAATCTCCAACGTCTGAGCACCGGTCTGCGCATCAACCGCAGCGTCGATGACCCTGGTGGTCTGGTCCAGGCCAATGCCATGCGCTACCATCTGCGCGGCATCGAACAGGCGGTCGCCAACGCTGAGGAAGGGGTGCGCCTGATCCAGACCGCCGAAGGCGACATGGACCAGATCAACGCCTTGCTCCTACGCCTGCGTACCCTGGCCATTGATGCCGCCAATGAAGGTGCCAACGACCCCCAGATGGTCGCTGCCATGCAGGCCGAGTTCGACCAGGCGGTGGCCTCCATCACCCGGATCGCCGAGAGCAGCCAATATGCCCAGCAGAAGCTGCTGGATGGCAGTCTGGCCAACAG
>SLQH01000215.1 GCA_007131555.1 Planctomycetota bacterium
CAGGACCAGGCGACCACGCCCGACCCGGCCCTGATCAGCCTGCGGGAGATCGAGCAACGCCATATCACGCGGGTACTGGAGCATTGCGCCGGCAACCGGCGCCAGGCCGCTGACATCCTTGGCATCAGCGAACGCAGCCTGTATCGTCGCCTACAGGAATGGGAGCAGACGGCTTCCGTCTGATAGCCGGCAGCACAAGTGGCTGCCTGAAAACCTGACTTTCAGGATTTCAAGCGACTCAGGCCGTGCCACCCGCAGAGCCTTGGCGCTCTTGGCGATCTCTGCGTGAAGTTATTCCGGCAGGTTTCACGCCCGCTGCGCTCAAGAGCGCAAAGAGCGCAGAGGGAAAGCCAGACCTCCGCCTTCCTGGCTCTGCCGCCGCCCGCAGGGCCTCTGCGCTCTCCGCGCTCTCTGCGTGAGACCTTCTGCTGTCCTCACGCTCGCTGGGGCAAGCGTGGCCGCTGATCAGCGACGCAGACCAAAGGGATTGGTGAAGGTGGTACCGCCGGGATTATAGATCTCGGCTCGGACATAATTCGGCAGGTTGCCACGTGCCGGAATGGTCAACTGTGGACCGCGATGGATCTCTTCGCCCTGAGCAATCCACACGATGCCTTCCGCTTCTACCGCATCGATGCTTATGGTACGACCCTCGACCGTGATCGAGCGGATGAAGGGCGGCATCACGTCTGAGTCGCGGTTTTCAGAGCGGGTCATATCACGAGCCATGCTGTAGAAACGACCGCTGATCATGGCTTCGCGGAAGTGCTCTATGGTCAGCTCTGGGATCAGGAACATGGTCCAACTGCGACCCAGGTGGTTGGGACGATGGAAATCATCGTTGGCAAAACCCCATACCGGACGTTCTGGCATGGTCTGGGTCAAGATGGCATCCCAAATGGCGCGATCACCAGGATAGCGATCGCGCAGATTGACGACTTCCAGGCCGACTGCATGGGGATTCTCACGGTAGACGGCCACATAGTTGGCCACGTTCTCAGCCGTCGGCTCATCGCGCATATAACGACCGGGATGGAAGACCACAGCAATGCCGCCAGCCTTGCCGACCTCGGCAACATTGCCCTCCAGGCCACGCCCGGCGTTGAGATCGGTGAAATAGCTCCCCACATGGTGGCCGCGAGAGAGCTCGTTGGCCTGCACCGCCAGCATGCCCAGGGCCTGGGGATCACGATCCCAACGCGACCAGGGATAGGTGACTTTGTTATGATCGGCCAGGGCCAGGATGGTGTAGCCCAACTCATGATAGGCGTCAATGGTACGCGCCGGCGACCAACGTCCGTCACTTTCCGTGGTATGGGTATGAAGATTGGCGCGATGCTGACGCCAGGACCAGTCGACTGGGGCATAGGGATTGCCGATCTCCACCGCCGGAGCAGCAGCAATGACGAACAAGACCAAGCACAATAGCAGCAGGTGACGCAATGACATGATGGGCTCCCTCTGGGCAGACGCGACAGGGCTCTTAATGACATCTTAAAATACCTTCGCCCGACGACAGGTCAAGCATGGCTTCACAACCAGTACACCCACAGACATCCTGCTATTGCTCAGGATCGAACCCATCGTCGTGGTCTTCGTCATCAATGACGTCGTCTTCGTCTTCAGGACCGTCATCGTCGTCGTCATCGACTCCCAGGTGTTGACGCAACAGGGTCCGTTCCTGTTCCCAGAAGGCGGTCCGCCAGGCGACCCGCTGTTCAGGGGTCCAGTCTGTGGCCCGGACATCGTGGAAGGCGATATCAAAGTCGAACTCGTCGTCTATATAACGGGGCCGACCAAGATGGGTATCAATGACCACCCGACCGTCCTTGATCAGCAGCCAGTGATAGGCGGCAGTGCCGTCCTCGCTGACCGGAAGGCCGAGATGTTGAGGCCCCACCGGCCCAATCACCAAGCGGCGGAACAGGGCTTGAACCGGAACGTGCTGGGAAGGAACTCGAGCTCTTTCAAGCTGAGCCCGCCATACCATATCGTTCTGCCGCAGGACCACCCTGACCCGATGGCCATCCAGTTCGATCTCCGGCAGGGCCCGGACATCCAGCGCCAATTCCTGGATCAACTGGCCACGCAGAGGATCGACCGACCAACGCTCAGGTAGCGGGGGCAGAGGCGGCACTTCGATCGACTCGGCAGCCGCCAGGACCCTGGCACAGGCCACCACCACCAGCAGACAACATGATACCGCCCTCATCCTGGATCCCGTCCTTGGGTTGAGTGTTTCAGGTCATAAGTCCTATTCTGGAAGCCATGCTAAGCCCAATGGCGTTAAGCAACGGTGTTCCTGAGACTGGGGCTTCTGTACATGGCGATTGAGCAGAACTAGGTCAGAATCGTTTCCAAATGTCATGATTCCACCCCTTCAGGGCTGTGATGTACATACCCTTTCGCACCCAGGGCGTTGCCCTGGGCTATCTCATCTCGCCCCCTTGGGGCGATGATCGAGGATGTAGAGGTAGTGATGCAATTCCCACGGAGCACCTCGTGACTGCCCAAAGCATCGCCTGGACCACTATGCTTCAGCCCCGAAGGGGCGTCATGGGACAGCCCAGGGCAACGCCCTGGGTATAGGGCCAACATCATCACCGAGCCCTGAAGGGGCATAATATCATGATGTGTGCTGAGTTGGAGATCAGCGGCATTGTGGTCGTTGTTGCTGAACGCCATTGACATGAAAGCCTGAAACCCCTTTCGGCTCACTCCACCACCGCCGTTCGCACCGACCGGACGCGTATCGGTGCACTTGACCGCCCTGATCCCATCAGAATGAATAGTCCGCTGGCCACGGCAGCAGTCAGCAGGGTCCGCAGCAGCAGGCCCTGCGGGGTTTCAGCGCCCAGGCCGGCCCACCAGATCTCGGCCAGTCGCAAGCCCAGGGCCAGGATGGCGGCAATCACCGGCACCCTGGCCAGACCCAAACCCCGCAGGCGCTGATCTGCGCCAATCAAGCCCACAGCGGCAACAATGAACAGTATGGCGTAGACAATGGTGGCCGCCGGATCCACCACATCGCGGATCAGACCAATCACCCACAGGTTCAGCAAGAGCCGATGGTTCTCAGTCCGGACCACCAGGCAGGCGGCCAGGGCCGCACTCAGATCCGGCGCCACCGGCCACAGGGCCAGAGGGCCACACTGCCACAGGGCCGCCAGCAGGGCCAGGACCGCAACCACCAGCAGATGCATGGCGCCCTCCGGGCCTTGAGACGATCAGCAGGACTCGCTGCAGGCAGCCAAGAGGCGATCGATGGAGGAGATCCCCAACGCCGTCACCCGGTCGGCTCCACCGTAGTAGATCTTGACCTCGCCGTCATCCTCGACCACGGCCCCGCAGGGGAAGCAGACCGAGGGCACCAGACCCAGCATCTCATAGGGGGCGTCTGGCACCATGATCGGCTGCGGCGCCTTGGCTACCATCCGGGTCGGATCATCACGATCGAGGATCATCGCCCCGACGCTGTAGATCAGGGTGTTGGCGGCCGGCATCACACAATGGATGATGCACAGCCAGCCGCGCTCGGTGAGGATCGGCGGGGCTCCGGCCCCCAGGCCACCGGCGGCATGGTTGAGGAAGTCGCCCGGACCGCAGATCCGTTCGGCCGCGCCCCAGAAGCGCAGGTCGGGCGAGCACTTGATCCAGATGCCACCGTTGCCGCCACCGTTACCGGCCAGGTTGGGCCGGTCGAGGACGGCGTAGAGGCCGTTGATCTTGCGGGGGAAGTACACGGTATTGCGATGACAGGGGATGCCCTGGTAGTCAACGAACTCCCAGTCACGACCGTCGTGATCGCAGGCCCGGAAGGTGGCAATGCGACAACCCAGGGCACTGTGGCAGGCCATGGTCATCAACAGTTCGCCGGTGTCCTCGATGATGGTCATGCGGGGATCATAGATCACCGAGTCGGCATAACGCTGCCAGGAGGCGGTCTGCGGTACGGCCATGGGCTGGGGCCGGGGAGTGAAGGCGATCCCGTCATCACTGTCGAGCAGCCAGATCGCAGTGCGCTGGTTGTACTCGTTGACCCGGGCCGCCATCAGGTAGCGGCCTGTGGTCAGCTTGACGCAACCGGAATTGTAGGCCCCCTCCAGGGGCACCGGAAAGTCATCACGGGTGACAATGGGGTTGGCGGGATGGCGGGTCACGACATCAAGAGCAGGCATGGGTCAGCATCCTTCAGACCGACGGTGGCGGGGTCGGCTCTGCGCCGCCCCATGGCATGCCTGTCTTGTAGCGCCGGTCATGGGCAACACAACCGGCCCCACAGGGCGGACAGACTTCACATCCGCATGTTGAAGGTGCAGCCACTCTGCGGCTGGGACAGCGAGCTGACATTGGCCTCGCCATCAGGGATGCCCTGCCAAGCCTCGCGCAGGGTGGCGATCACCGGCATGAGGGCATCGATACGGGCCGGATCACGCTCGACATGGGCGGCGGTGATCTCGGCGATCAGGAACAGGTACAGGTTGCGCAGATTGACCGCGATCTCACCGCCAACCTCCATGTTGAGGGTCGATACCAATTCGATGAAGATCCGCTTGGCCTTGGTCGACCCGGTGGTCAT
Source organism: Planctomycetota bacterium (assembly GCA_007131555.1). Classification (GTDB taxonomy): domain Bacteria; phylum Planctomycetota; class UBA11346; order UBA11346; family UBA11346; genus SLQH01. The sequence continues at coordinate 4,580 of SLQH01000215.1, forward strand.
CTGCTCCAGGTCTCCATTGCGCATGCCCATCTGGCATTGGACCAGGAAGCGCTCGGCCCCCTGGTAGAGCTTGACGATCAGATCACGTTGGGTGAGGGTCTCGACCTCGGCACTACGGTAGGCGGCATAGGCTCTCTTGGCTGGGGGCATGATCAGGTCCTCACGTGCGAATCGGTAACGTCTGCGACATTCATAGCATCGGCCACTGGGCAAGACACTTGAGCCTTGATCTTAGCGGCGGCGATTGGGGCCGGCCGCCATGTTCTGGAAAGCCTCAATCTGACCAACGATGAAACGTTCCTGGCTCTGCAACTGGGAGATCATCTTTTCCATGGCCAGGAACTGGGCCTCATATCGTTGCCGGCGCTGGGCCAGTCGGGCATCCATCTGTTCGATGCGCCGTTCCATATCGCCGATGCTGCTACTCAAGCGGCTTTGCATATTACTCAACACACCGTCGACATTACGGGTCAGGCCCTTGATGCCCTGGTCGATGCGCGAGCCCAACTCGCCCTCAATGAAGAGCTGCCGAACCCCTTCTGGATCAGCCGCCAGGGTCTGGCTCAAGACCGTCTCGTTGACCTCCAACAGGCCGGTATTCCGGTTGAGGGTAATGCCCATGCCGGCCAGAGATGTGATGGAACCGCTATCGGCACCACCCCGACCGCTGACAGCGCGCACCAAGCGATCCATGCCGCTGCGCAGGGAGCCCTCGCTGAACAGGACCCCGGCCTCCTTGTTGCCCTGGTCGTAGGAAGAATTGGCTCGATAGTAGGTCACTGCCTCATTGTAGGCTTCGACGAAGGCCTGGATGCGCTCCATCGGGGCGCTGGGGTCGTTGTCAACAGACACGGTATGGAAGGTCTCCCCGGCCTCCTGGGCGGTGATGGTCACCCCGTTGATCAGGTCGGAGATGGTGTTGGTGGAACTGGTCACCGTGCTTTCGATCCAATGCTCAGGATCCTCACCGATGCGCAGAGTGGCCGAGGCATCACTGGCACTGGTGATGACCTGCATGGTATCAGCGGCCAACACCCCCCCCTCAGCGGCCAGATCACCACCAAAGACCATGGTCTGCTCGGCTCCGGTGGCACGTGAGCGCAGAACCAGACGCTGCTGATCCGCACCAGCCGAAACCACCTGGGCAGTGACTCCGGCACTGGCATCGCGATTCAACTGCTGGGCGATATCGGCCAGGGAACTGCCTTCAGCAAAGTGATGCTCCCAGGTTGCACCCTCGCCCACGGTGATCTCCAGGCTCCCAGAGAAGACCGCGTCAGCAGCCACCGCTGCCGTAGCCTGTTCTTCGGCCCGCGCCAGACTGTCGATGCGCACCCGATAATCACCGACATGGGCGGTGGCGTTGGCACTGACGGCCATCGCCGAGGAATTGGAACTGGTCACTGATCGGGCATTGAAGGTGCTGGCCCGGCGCAGATAGAAGGATTCGGTATCAACCGCCAACAAACGCATGTTGAGGGTCCGGACAGCCTCCAAACGGCCTTCTGTAAGCTCTTTACGCCGTTCAATCTGGACTGTCGCCCGACGATCGGCCTGGATCAGCGAATCAATGATCTCTCCGACCGGTAAACCCGATGCCAGACCGCCGACAGATTGCACCGACATCTCTATACCCTCCAGACTGTATACGCACGGACCATGCCATCAGTGAGGCCGTTGTCCCTACATCAGTATCGGCCCGACCAGCCCCGGCTTGAGCCGTGATTGCTGATCCCAGGGATTTAGGAGCCTGGCCTTTTCGGCCCCGGACTCGCCCCAAACCATCGACCACCACAAAGCCACCACGGAGCACCGGGCCTTGGCCCGCGTGCATCCGCGCGGCTTTCATATCTTTGCCGAATATCAGCCAGAACGTCGGCATGATACCCGTGAAACGGCCCGTAGATCCCGCGACTCATGATCATTCACGGCAATGATGAGCGCAAGCGGGATGCAACAATGGTGCCGCCGCTTTAGCCCATATCCGGCTCAAGAATCTCCGCTCGCTCATGTACGCGGGCCAAGGCCCGGTACTCCGTGTAATAATGCGGCTTGGGGCATGGTTTTGTGGTGGGTGCGGAGCCTTATGTGCTTGGCAAGGATCGCCGCAGCCAGATTGCCGTAAACGATAGATCCAAGCCCCGGACTCGCCAATAACCACTGCCCGTCACAAGCCCACCACGGAGCACCGGGCCTTGGCCCGCGTGCAGACGCGAGGATGCCATGCTGTCTCCGAATACCAGCCCGGGCGCCGCCATGACACCCGTCATACGGCCCGTAGACCCCGCGACTCATGATCATTCGCGGCGATGACGAGCGCAGGCGTATTGCAACGATGGCGCCGCCGCCCTGGCTCCGCCTCAAACCTCTTCGGTCGCTCATATACGCGGGCCAAGGCCCGCGTACTCCAGGCGAAGATGCAGCCAGGAGCCTACGAGGGATCGCTCCCAGAACACACTGCATGCTGTACAACAAGCCCATGTCGGCCTCCCAGGCTGTAACAGACACAGCCCACTGGTGCCGCCAGCGCGGTCTTGCACGCTATAACAGCAAGCGTAAAAATGGATGTTGCGTCAGGCTGCTGACGCTCAGGAGGATTGTCATGTGTCGTCAGGCCCCAGCGTGGATCATGGTCATACTGTGCACGATTGTCTGCGGCAGCGCCATCACAGAGGAACAAGCCCTATCCCGCCGTGAACAGGCCCGCCTGGAACGCGAAGCACGGGCTGCCGCAGCACAAGCCCAGGCCGCCGCCGAGGCCGAAGCCGAACGTCAGGCCCAACCCAGCCCGGTGCCGGGCCTGACCGTGGGGGTCTTTGAGGCCCAACCGCCGTTCACCAAACCCCTGCCGGCCATATTTGACGACCTCACCACTGCTGATGATGTCTTCCGTCACGCCCTGATGGTGGCCCAAGAGGAAGCCGCCCAGGAGCTGCTGGCCGACATCAGTCCTGAACATCGGGCTCGTTACATCGCCTGGCGCTGGCAACCGGCCCTGGAAGCACGTCAGCAACGCATCGCTGGGACTGACGCTCAACGCCAACGCCATGCGGAGTGGCGCACCCAAGAGGCCGTCACCAGCATCCGCTGGCAGCAACAGCAGGAAGAGGCCGAGCGCGAGCACGCCCTGTGGCGCATGCGCAGCCGTCATGAACGGCTGGTCCCGGTCCTGACCGAAGAGCAGCGGGCCGAGCTTGAGTTCCTGGTCGAGGACATGCAGCGACGGCAACGCTGAACTGCCCCCTGTCAATCGCCGATACCCTGGTGCGCCGTGACGGCTAGGAGTCTGTAAGGGATAGCGACCGAGCATGGCGCAGTGCATTTTCGAGACACGATTTCGTCGAAAACCGCAGCCATGGCCGTAGCTATGGTGAGGTTTTCGCCGGATAGGGGCCGAAAAGGCCAAGCCAGGCGACGTGTCAGTCTATTCCTTACAGGCTCCTAGCCCTTCCCCGTCCCGCGCAGAGCGCCCATTGAAACCCCAGCATGGGCTCCTACACTCGCGCATCGCATGGTCTGACCAAGGAGTCCGGTGATGGCCAAGGTAAAGCTGCTGTTCGGCAACGATGCGCAGGGCGAGTTCAATCTCGACAAGCCCGAATTGACCATCGGTCGCAGTCGGGACTGTGATATCCAGGTCGACAACCTCGGTGTCTCCCGACACCATTGCAGCCTGGTCCAGGATGGCGACAACTGGAAGATCGTCGACAAGGGTTCCAACAACGGCACCTTCCTGGGCACTGAACGGGTTGATGATCAGATCCTCAAGAATGGCGACCGCATCGTTCTGGGCAAATTCAGCTTGGTCTTCGATGCCTTCGGCTATGCCCAGGAAGAAGGCGAGAAGAAGCAGACCGGGCCCGGCGGCATGGGCAGCGAAATGACCATGTTCGTCGATCCCGAAGCCATCAAGCAGATGCAGCAGAAGATGGCTTCTGAATCCGCCCCTGGTGCCCAGCCCGGCACCGGCACAAGCACCGCGCCCGCTCCCATCAAACGCATGGTCCTGGCCGTCCAACAAGGACCACGCGAGGTCACCTGTGCGCTGGTCAAGGAAGAGACCACCATCGGCAAGGGCATTGAAGCCGACCTGCCGGTCCGTGGCCTGCTGGTGCGCTCCCTGCAGGCCAAGGTGGTACGCCTTGATGGCGGCCAGTTCCGCTTGGTCAACCTGGGCGGCTGGCGCAAGGTCTCGGTCAACGGTCGGGCGGTCAGCGATCACATGCTGCAAGCCGGCGATGTCATCAGCATCGCTGGTACGCCGATCACCTTCAAGAAACTGTAGCTTGATGGGCGCAACACCCCCCCGCTCCCGGGAATACCGTGCCCTGACATGGCCGGACAAGCCGCCAACAGCTACAGCCAGGTACCAGCGGCAATGGTCACTGGCCCTGTGGACCATCCTGACCACAACCCTGACCCTGGCCATCTGCGCCTGCGGCAGTGATACCCCAGCCCGGCGGGTCAGCCTCAATCCGCGACCGGTCGCCTTCCGGCCCTGGGACTTCCCTGACGTGCCGATGCCGCCTGGATACAGCGCCGCTGATGACACGGAGCAATTGGCCGTGGTCATCGCCGGGGGGGCCAGTCGGCGGATGGCGATGGTCCTGCAACAGGTCCGGCGCGACCGCGGACTGCGTGATCGTGCCTTGTTGGAGTGGTACGATCAGCGTCTGCCGGCATTCGGCTGGTACCCCCTGGAGTCCTCTGAAAGCCGGGTCAGGCTATGGGGCAAACGGCGAACCGACCAACGCGAGGAGCGCCTGCGCCTTGCGACTGGACGCAGCGCAAACAGCGCCATCATACGCATCCAGTTGAGCCTGAGTCCTGACGACCCGGCCCAGGCCGACTGAACCACAGGGGACCCCGCGCGGCGGGAGCAACAGCACCCCATCGAGGAGCATCAGCCCATGGCCGATCCACAGACGCCTGAAGAACTCAGCAGCTACTCCGATCCGCTGTATGATCGCATGGAAAGCATTGCCAACCGCCTTGGTCAACGCTGGTGGTTGTACGTCATCGCCGTGATCCTGGCGGTGATCATCGCCTTCGTCATGCGCGACATCCTGGGACGCAGTCCCGATGCCGCCGCCCATCATCGCTATGAGACCGCTGCCGACACCCAGGCCTTGATCGCTCTGAGCCGTGATGACAGCATGACCGCCGAGTTCCGGGTCCATGCCGGCATCGAAGCCGCCCAGAACCTCTTGCTCGACGCTGAGATCGACGAAGCCGAGGCCCTGATCCGCTCCCTCGCCCCTCTGGTTGCCGCCAGTCGCCATGAAAGCCGCACCCTCGCCCTGGTCAAGGATCTCAGCTTGGCAGCGGTCCATGAACAGGTCGAAGAATTCGCCGCCGCCCTGGAACTCTACCAGGGCGTCGAGTCTCGGGCTGGGCGCCAGATGCCGATCCATACCATACTTGGTGGCCTGGGCGCAGCCCGCGTCCTCCAGGCCCAAGCCCGCGCCCTGGAGGCCGAAGCCGACAGCGCTGACAATCCTGAGAACGCGGCCCGCCTGACCGAACAGGCCACAGTCTTGCGCGAACAGGCCATGCGGAGCCTTGAATCCCTGGCCGACCTCCCCCCGACCGCCCTGGAGAGCATGGTCCGCTATCGCTTCCTGCTGGCCCGCCTGAGCGATCAGCCCCCCCTGGTCACCAGCGATCCGCAACAGGATGCCGATGCCACCATCACCGAAGACCCCGCCGACGCCAACGACTGATCACCCCTGCGGGGTGATCATCTCGTGGACCGGGCGCGATGGCGACGAACACCACGAGACCTGGCCCAGCATCGAGCAGTTCCGTTGCTGGGCCGTCAGCGAAGGCTGCTGCTGTCATTTCAGCGCCTATCACAGCGATGAGGACGGCGATCAGATCCTGATCGGACGCGGTCGGGTCGGATCAGAGGTCTGAACCATGGCCCGACCCTGGTTTTCAGCCCCCTGGGACAGTCACAGCGACCAACCCTACCGGATCTGTGACCCGAAGCTGCGCCGCCGCCTGCGGGCCGCCTGCTTGGGGCCCCATCTCTACACCGCCGCCCTGACCGCCGCCACCGCCCCCCTGGTGGCCCTGCGCTATGCCAGCCTCCATCAGGTCCGCTTCGCCGGCCCGCAAGCAGCCTCGTTCCACGGCCTGGGCTGCTCCCCGCTGCCCGGCCTCGACCAGGCCCAGAGCGAGCTGCTGGATGAGCTGGACATCGACCGGGTCCTGGTCCGCCAGGGTGCCTGGCAGCTCAAGGCCTGGCCCCGCACCCGCCAGTTCATCGCCGCCCTGGCCCCCCGTCAGGTCCTGCTGGTCCTGGCCCAAGACCGCCGCAGCATCTGCCAGCCCGGATATTGGCAGCAGTTCTGCCGCCAAGTGATCGACGAGCTGCCCGACAACGTCGAGGCGGTGCAGATCGGCCAGGCCGTCAACCGCCTCAAGTGGGGTTGCACCCATGTCGGCGAGGCCCTGGCCCTGGATGCGGTGATCCCCGCCATCCGCCAGCAGCGCCCCGCTCTGCGCATCCTTGGATCCTCGATCATCGACTTCGAACCCCTGGCCAGCCTGCGCAGCCTGCTGGCTTGGAACCAGCCCCGCCTGGATGGCGTGGCAGCCCTGCTCTACGTCGATCGCCGGGGCGACCCCGCCAATACCCAGGCCGGCTGCTTCGATTTGACGCGCAAGATCCGCGCCATCGCCGCCCTCACCGCCATCAGTCCGCGCAGCGCCAAGCGCCTGTGGCTGACCGAGTTCAACTGGCCCTTGACTGGCCACGGTCCCTGGGCCCCGACCAGCGCCCGGGAATGCGTCAGCGAAGACCAGGCCGCTGCCTGGCTGCAGCGCTACAGCGCCATGGCCCAGGCCAGCGGTCTGGTGGAACGCATCTACTGGTGGCAACTACTGGCCCAGGGCTACGGCCTGGTCGACCCCCGCGACCTGCGCCGCCGCCCGGCCTTCCACGCCCTGGCGGCCCGGCAACGTGAGATGCGCGATAGCGGCCCGGCAGAGAGCTAGGGCGGCTGACCTGCGGCCTTGAGCGCAGTGGGCATGAGGAAAGAAGAAGGTCTCACGCAAAGAGCGCCAAGATCGCAAAGGCCCTGCGGGCGGCGCAAGAAGCTACGACATGGCGACCAAGGAGCCTGTAAGAAAGCAAGCCGACACATCACCTGGCGTGGCATTTTCGGCCCCGGACTCGCCCCAAACCACCGCCCATCACACAGCCACCACGGAGCACCGGGCCTTGGCCCGCGTGCCGACGCGTGGATGCCATGCTATCGCCCAATACCAGCTTGGACGTCGCCATGATACCCCCGTCATACGGCCTGTGGATCTCGCAACTCATGACCATTCACGGCGATGATGGCGGCAAACGCATTGCAGCGATGGTGCCGCCCCAGCCCATATCCGCCGCAAGAATCACCGCCCGCCACTGTGCGCGGGCCAAGTAGTAGCGCCGGCTTTAGCCGGCACGGATGGTGGGCTTCAGCCCGCCGTTCCACCACCAAACACCACATCCCTTTCATCAATCACCCACGGCATCCGTCCACTACCCTCCAGCCCCACCCCAAACCACCGCCCGTCACAAGCCCACCACGGAGCACCGGGCCTTGGCCCGCGTGCAGACCCGTGGATGCCATGCTATCGCCCAATACCAGCTTGGACGTCGCCATGATGGCCTGTACTACGGCCCATGGATTCCGCAACTCATGACCATTCACGGCGATGATGGCGGCAGGCCGTAGCGCTGGGCGGCGGGACTGTCTTCCGGAAGCCAGATCCACATCCAGCGCCGCCCCCACTGCCGGGCCTCGTCATGGGTCTTGAAACGCAGATCGAGATGGACGACATCACGAGTGGCGCTCTGACGCATGGCACCGCCGGTGTCATCAACCAGGGCCCGGCCATAGCCGGGGATATCCAGCTCGGTGCGATAGGGGATCAGCTTCGGTTCAACCGCGATACCGAAGGGATGGCGCTGCACATCGCGATTGATGGCCGTGCGCCCATCGGCATGTTCTCCGCAGCAGATCGGGCAAGGACAATACGCCGTGGTCAAGACCTCGACCCAACGCATGCCCGGCGGCGGCGGGCTGACCGGGGGTGGAATTTTGGTCACCCGGACCCCCAGCATCGGCTGCAAGGGCCCGGCAAATACCAGCCAACCGCTGGCAAAGCCCAGCAATAGCGCCAATATCACAGCATACACCACCAGCACGGGCGACAGGCCACCAAGCCGGACCATCTGTTTCTCGGCCATGATGACCATTACAATGACTGCCACCACCAACACCAGTCGCGACAGGACAAGCCGACACAAGGATAGCACCTCATGCCGCCCTGCCATCGGATTAGCACCTATCAAGCCAAAAATCGGGATATGACAGCTTCGTCGGCATTCTCCCGACTCCCCGGGCCAAAGAGGTGTTGACACGCTATGACGGCACATAGAATCCATGCCTTCAGGGACCGGCGAGCGTTTAGCGACTCTGTGTGGGAGTGGCCCAACAAACGCTAGCCATCTCCAGCTAGCTAAGGAGGAAAGGCACGTGAGCCTTCGTTACATCGTTCCCTCTCTGGGACTTCTCGCTTGCGCCGCAAGCGCCTCTGCCGTCGAAGTCGGCGGCGGTCTCACCATCACCGGGTATGTCGACACCGTGCTCGCCATTGAAGATGGCGATCTCGTCGGTGACGACACCAACATTCAGTGGTCGGCTGAAGCCAACATCGGCTTTGGCTACGAACTGGCCGACGGGGTCAGCGCCCTGATCGAGCTCGACATTGATGACGGCGGCACCGTCGCTCTCGGCGAAGCCTGGGTCAACTGGGCCATCAACGAGCAGGCCTACATCAAGATGGGCGCAACGG
>SLQH01000401.1 GCA_007131555.1 Planctomycetota bacterium
ACCACGGACTCATGGCTGCGGTGGTGGCCCATATTTCGTAGAAGATGGTACCCATACGATCCTTCTTGCGGGATGACCGTTCTGTGTTCTTGCGACTCTACCTCTTGTACGTTCCAGCGGCCATGGCTGTTGGCTGACAGGAATGGCGCAGATGGTTGATCACCATCCGTCTGCCGTGATAGTGGTGCCCATGCATGAGCGTGCCGACATCCTGCTTGATCTGCTGGACGCCATCACTGAGGTCCGGGTCAGCAACCCCGAGTTCCGGGCCTCGGTCTTGTCGGCCCTGCGTCTGGCCATGTCGATCGGTCTGTTGCGTGCCGGCCGACTCTATTCCCTGCATCGGGATCATCGGGTCAAGGCCATCATTGCCCATGGTCCTGCCGGGCAGGGTGAAGAGGCTGATCTGGCCCTGGTCTCGGCGGTGGCGGAAGATCGTTCCATCATGCGTCAGCAGGGCGTGTTCGCCTATCCTCTCGGCAAGGACCGGCATCTGTTCGGAGTCCTGTTGCTGGAGGATGTTGCTGATGATGTCGGTCGTTTTCTGGCCGACATCTTTCTGCAGTGGCACGCTGTGGCCGAATTCATCGATATCGAGAAGGCCGAGCTGGTTGACGAGAACTATCAACTGCGTCAGGAGATCAATACCCAGTTCAGCGATGAGCATATCGTCGGGGTGAGCGGCCGTTTTCGCCAGGTGGTCGATAGTGCGGTCCGCGTGGCCCGGTCGGTGGCCACGGTGCTCATCCAGGGAGAGACCGGTACCGGCAAGGAGTTGATCGCTCGTCTGATCCACACCCATAGTCCCCGGGCCAACCGTCCCTTCGTGGCCGTCAACTGCGGCGCCCTCAATGACGGTCTGCTTGAAACCGAATTGTTCGGTCATGCCAAGGGGGCCTTCACTGGCGCCCTGAGTGATCGCAAGGGCCGTTTTGAGGCCGCCCATGGCGGCACCTTGTTCCTTGATGAGATCGGAGAGGTCAGCGCCACCATGCAGGTGCGCCTGCTGCGGGTCCTCCAGGAGATGGAGGTGGTGCGGGTGGGCGAGAATCAGGCGCGCAAGCTGGATGTGCGCATCATTGCCGCCTCGAATCGTGACCTGCTTGAGGAGGTCCGGGCCGGGCGCTTTCGTGAGGATCTGTTCTTTCGCCTCAATGTCGTCACCCTGGTCATCCCGCCTCTGCGGCAGCGTACCGAAGACATCACCGTGCTCTTCGAACATTTCCTCAACCACCATTGTCGGCGCAACTGCCGGTACATCCGTCATGTCGACCGTCAGGTCTTCGAACTCATGCGCCAATACCATTGGCCCGGCAATGTCCGCGAGTTGGAGAATTACGTGGAGAAGATGGTCGTCCTGGCTCCTGGTGACGAGATCAGCGCTGATCTGGTGCCGATCAGCCTGGCCGCTTATGCCGGGGCTGGCGAACAAAGCGCCACCAACGCCGATTTCGATCGCTTGGCTCGTCAGCATCTGCGTCAGCAGATCGGAGACAGTATCGCCGCCGGGCGCGAAGACCTCTACGATCGGGTGCGTGAACGATGGGAGCGCTATCTGTTGCGGGAACTGATGGAGACGGTTGACGACAACAAGAGCCGGGCGGCCCAGATTCTGGGGATCACCCGCAATACCCTGCTCAATCGCTTACGGGCCTATTCTGATCTGAATCGGACCTGGAACGACTGACCGGGTCCATGAGGAGGTCGGGCCGGCGCTCGGCAGTGCGGCGCTGGCGTTGTTCCCGGCGCCAGGCATCAATGCGGGCATGATCGCCTGACAGCAGAGCATCGGGTACGGCCAGTCCCCGCCAGAGGCGTGGTTTGGTATAGGGCGGATGATCCAGCATCCCATCGGCAAAGCTGTCCTCAATGGCGCTGGCGGCATCGCCCAGGGCTCCTGGCAGCAGTCGCGTGACGGCATCGATCAGTACCAGGGCAGCCGGTTCGCCGCCGGAGAGAACGAGGTCACCGATGGAGAACTCTTCGCCGGCAAAATGCTCCAGCACCCGTTCGTCGATGCCTTCATAATGACCACAGACGACCACCAGATGCTGGTCGGCGGCCAGGGCCTGGACCCGCTGGGCATCAAGGACCGACCCCTGCGGACTGGTGAACAGCATCCTTGCGTCAGGACAGACGGCTTGCAGGGCATCAAGACAGGCTCCCAAGGGTTCGGGTTTGAGCACCATCCCCGGACCGCCTCCAAAGGGCCGGTCATCAACTACTCGGTGCCGCCCCCCGGCCCACCAGCGCGGATCGACCAGATCCACCGTGATGATCCCGCGTCGCCGGGCCCGACCGACGATGCTGGCATCAAGATAACCACGCAGGGCCTCGGGAAACAGGGTGACCACGGTGATCCGCATGGCCAGACTTCAACCACCGGGAGAGCCTGGACAATCGGCAATCCCGGGCCCGTCACCACGAGACAGGCGGGGCGACCGAGGGATGGTAGTATCGATGCCAGCGGTGGTTATGCTGATGGTGCGGCACGGTACGGGTCATGTCGTAGAGGGGAGTCGTGTTTGTGCGTCTGTCGCCATCACTGATCCGCACTGCCCTCATACTGGTCGTGGCCACGGTGGTCATCAGCATGGCTGGTGTCCTGCGATGGGCGCTCAGTCCGGTCCTCACAGCAGCCCGACCGTGGCAGGCCCAGGTGTCCACTGCGGCGGCTGATGATGACGATATGCTCATTGATCTCAGAGAGCGGCTGGCGGCCACCAATGCCCGGGCCGCGCTGCTGGCTGAGCGGGTGCGTGAATACGAGGAGATCGCCGATCGCCTGGGCGGTGACGATGAGCGCGATGTCGCCCAACGCCTGGCGGACCGGATCTTGACCAGAGCCCGCATCATCGCGCGCAGCGATCGTCCGTCACGTCACTTCTGCGAGATCGACGCAGGGGCGGTGGATGGGGTCCGGCACGGCCTGGCGGTCATTTCCGGCTGGAGCCTGATCGGGGTGGTGGTTGGTGAGCGCAGTGGTACTGCGGTGGTACGTCAGATTGGCGACCGGGATAGTCGGGTGCCAGCCTCCCTGATCGTGCTAGATGACCAGGGTCAGGCCATCGGCGAGGTCTTGGGGGTCTGTGCCGGTATCGGAGAGCGCAGTCGTTTTGAATTGCGCTTCATTGAAGACCGTCCAGGTCTTGAGGTCGTTCCCGGTTGGGAGGTGGTGACCGCGCCGGGCCATGCCGAGGTGCCGGCCGGTCTGGTCTTGGGTCAGGTCGAAGAAGCCCATCGTCAAGAACATGACGACCACTGGCTGATCCTGGTGCGTCCCTTGCGGGATCCTGAGCGCATCAGGACGGTGTTGGTCTTACGGAGTCTGTTGGGCGGCTGACCCGGAATCAGGCTGGAGGCTTGCTGTACAGGGAACCGATAAGGGATAGCGGCCGAGCATGGCTACGCCCCAGCCTCTACTGGTCTCAAGAATCACCGCCCGCCCATGTACACGGGCCAAGGCCCGGTACTCCGGGTAATAATGCGGCTAGGCTGTCAGCAACAGACCGACAGACACATCGCTTGGCCTCTTTCAGTCCCGGACTCGCCAATAACCACCGCCCA
>SLQH01000260.1 GCA_007131555.1 Planctomycetota bacterium
CGGTGATGGAAATGCGCCTTGGCACCCAGGGCGTTGCCCTGGGCTTTCTCATCTCGCCCCTTTGGGGCGATCTTGAAATGTCCAATCCCCAGCTCGCCCCTTTGGGGCGATGACCGAGGACGCAGAGGAATGGCGTATCATCCTTCCCTCTCCCTACCGGATGCCCTCTAACAGCCCTGAGCATCGTCTTGGCCACTGTGTTCTGGCCCCGAAGGGGCGTCATGGAATAGTCCAAGACAATGCCCTGGGTAAGGCCTTGTCATCATCACCGAGCCCTGAAGAGGGCGCCGTATCGCGCCGAATCGGTGGCTCGAATCCTCGTTCATGTGGCCGGTTCGATCAGACAATACGGCTGTCGCTCAGTCCATTCCCGCAGCTCATAGCCACCCGCCAACACCCTGTTGATGCAGTCCAGGCCCAGGGCTGGCTTCATGGTATCCTTTTGCCGATCCTCCCCTAGGCTGCCGCCGTTGCATGGAGGATCCGGATGGGGCGCATCTGGTTGCTGCTGGTGGGCGTGGGTATGGTGCTGGTGCTGGTCAGCGTCTGGCATCGGCTGGCTGCGGCTCTGACCAGCGGTGGTGCCCGGCCGCTGACCATCACCATCTGGTCGAACTCCGGCGACCCCGACCATGACCTGATGTTGGCCGACCGGTTCATGGCCGACCATCCAGACATCGCCGTTGAGCTGCGCTTTCGCGAGTCGGGGTCGATCGGTGAGGCCCGCTATGTGGCCTTTCTGGCTGGCAATCCGCCCTACGCCATGGATGTCCCCCTCAACCAGATCGACAACGAGGTGGCAGCCGGGCTGGTGCGGCCGATCGACAACATGCTGGAACAGGCCCTGCGCCAGGATCCTGACTTCATCACCCGCCGCATGGGCGGCGAGTTGGAGATCTTCCGCTACCGGGCCAACCCCCGCCATCCCCTGATCCGAGCCTGGCGCGAGACCGGAGCCCATGCCCCGGAGGCCGCCCGGATGCTCAACCTGCACGGGCACGTCATCGGCTTCTCCAGCATGGGTACGGCCGATGTGCTGACCTGGAACCGGGCCCTGGTGGCCCGCGCCGCCGCTGCTGGCCACCCCGAACTGCTGGATGAGCAGGGCCAGCCACGGGCCCCGCACACCTGGGCCGAACTGCGCCATTTCTCGCGCATCATCACCCAATGGGGCCTTGAGACTTACGGCCCCGACAACCCCGACCGGCCCTATGGGCTGGTGGTCCAGGGACAACGCGGTCGCGACATCCTGCGCGGCATCCGACCTCTGGCCGCCACTGCCGGCAGTCAGGGCTTCGACCATCGCGGGGCCGCCTGGGTGGACGGCGTCAGCGAAGCGGTGGGCCGTTTCGCCTATGACGATCCGGCGATCCTGGGGGCCCTCAAGCTGCTGATGCTGTGCCAGGCCGACGGCTCGGTGCTGCCGGGCACCGCCGCGCGCCATTTCGAGACTCCGCGCACCCTGCTGGCCGAGGGTCGAGCGGCCTTCCTGATCGACGGCAGCCATGCCCCCATGCGCGGCGCCACCACCTTCCCCAATGCCCGCCTGGAGGTCGCCGCCGCCCCCCTGCCCACACCCTGGACCACAGATGAGGAACGGGCGGCCCTGGAGGACATGCTCGGCTTTGCCGTGGGGCGTGGCAGGGTGGCCCGCGACATGGGCCGGGGGGTGAGCATCATCACCAGCGGAGCCGCTACCGAGGCCGAGGCCGCAGCGGTATGGGCCTGGCTGAACAAGGATGCCGGCAACCATGACGCCGCCCGCGAAGGCATCCGCAACCACTACCAGACCCCTCGCGACCGCGAGGTGGCCGAACTCCTCTTCCACAGCAGCGATCCGACCTGGGTCGAACTGCGCGAGGGCCTGCTGCCCTTCCAGCGCGAGGTCTGGGATGCGATCAACGCCGCCCGGGTGTGGCCGGTCGAGCCGGCGGTCCAGGCCGGGGCCGATGTCAAAACCTGGGACGACGTCCTGCATCGGGCCTTCCTGGCCGGTGATGGCCGCCGCCTGAGCGACGAGGATCTTGATCGCCTGCTGACCGAGGCCCGCGACGGGCTGCGCCAGTACAGCGACATGCTCAATCGCAACCTGGCCGAGGCGGTCCAGCAGGGCGCCCTGGACCCCGACACCTTCACCTTCCCGGACTGGACCCCCGATGACCCGGAAGCCTTCTTCCTGCGCCAGCGCGGCGGGGAGGGCGACCCCGTTTTAGATCAAGAGGTGGCAGCCCTGCGCGCCGAGTTGCCCGAGGACCTGCGCCAGCTGACCGGCATGCTGCCCCCCCGGGCCGGGCCGCGCGTGTTCCAGGTCCTGGCCCTGGTCCTGGCCCTGTTGGTCGGCTACCTGGCGGTCATCACCTGGCGGGCCCATCAGGGCGGGCCGGCCCTGGGCCTGGTGATGGCCGAAGCCCGCCAGCACAGCTACGCCTACGGCTTCGTGCTCCCGGCGGTCCTGGCTCTGATCGCCTTCAGCCTGTTCCCGGCCATCAACATGCTATGGCTGTCCTTCCACAGCGGCTCGGGCCAGACCTCCCTGGTGTGGACCGGGCTCGACCAGTACCGACGCCTGGCCAGCGATACCGTCTTCCTCTACTCGGTGCTGCCCAACACCTTCATCTATATGCTGGTGGTCAGTCTCGGCGAAGTGTCGATCGCCCTGGTCCTGGCCTGCCTGCTCAACCTGCCACTGCGCGCCAACCGCCTCTACCGCATCCTATTCTTCTTCCCCATGGTGACCTCCATGGCGGTGATCTCGATCGTCTTCATCGGCCTGCTCGGCGGGGTGACCTCACCGGTCAACGAGGCCATCGCCCAGCTGCGTCTGGGCTGGATGATGGAACTGCTCGGCATCTGGCCCGAAGGCAATCCGGTCGATCTGCTCAACGATGGCGAGGCCACCTTCCTCGGCCTGGCCCTGCCGCGCTGGACGGTCATGGCGGTGGCCATCTGGGGCGGGGTGGCCAGCAACACCATCCTCTGCCTGGCCGCCCTCCAGGCCATCCCCGCTGATGTCTACGAGGCGGCCCGGGTCGACGGGGCCGGACCGTGGCGACGCTTCTCACGCATCACCCTGCCCCTGCTGGCCCCGATCGTCGGCATCATCCTGTTCAACTCCTTCATCGGCGCGGCCAAGCATTTCAGCACCGTCTACATCATGACCGAGGGCCGCCACGGCACCGAGATCTTCGCCACCTATGTCTACAAGGCCGGCTTCCTGCGCACCGCCAACACGGTTGGTGATTTCGGCTACGCTGCCGCCCTGGGGGTGGTCTACTCGCTGCTGCTGACCGCCTTCGCCGGCGTCAACATCGTGCTGGTCACGCGCTACTGGCGCCGCCGTCTGGCCCAGGCGGAGGCCGCCCGATGACCCCGCCCAGCCCCCCTGCTGCAGCTGTGCCCCGGCCCTCGGCCTTCAAGGTCTGGTGTCATCGCCGGGCCTGGTCGATCCCGGTGCATCTGCTGCTGGTGGTCATGGGCCTGCTGACCATCTATCCCTTCGTGTGGATGGTGTCGACCAGCCTCAAGGATGAATCCGAGGCCAGCGACCCCACCCGCGGCCTGCTGCC
>SLQH01000318.1 GCA_007131555.1 Planctomycetota bacterium
CACCGAACATTGCTGCGCGGTGCACAGTCTGGCTTTGTACTCGACGCTGACCGAGATCGACCAACGCCTGCGCTCCCTGCTCAAGCATGGCGGCATCGCCGCCATCACAGCGGAATCCCTGGCCGAAGAACTCCGAGCCACCTTGGCTGATGCCCTGTATCGGGTTGAGGAGTAGTTGGTGCTGGATAATCCCAACGACTCACTGCACGTGTCCTCGCAGCCATTCCGCAATCTCGTCCTTGCCGGCACCTCCACTGGCTACGGACATGGTCAAGGCCACCAGGCCATCCTCATCTCCCTCGATCTGGACGTCGTTCATGGCGAGAAAGACGAGTGCAGAAGCGGCACCGATGCGCTTGTTGCCATCAAGAAAGGGATGGTTCTGGACGAGATGGTAGAGGTAGGCAGCGGCCTGATCGAACACAGTCGGATGCAGGACCTGGCCACCGTAGGAGGCCTGAGGCATTGCCACCGCCGATTGCAACAAGCCCATATCACGAACGCCTGCGGCGCCGCCATAAGCGTCAACCATGCTGGCATGAATGCGAAGCACCTGCTCCAAGCTCAGAAAGTATGGCCCCGGCATGAGCTACTTCGCCAGTTCACGCATCGCGTTGCCAAAACGCTTGTGAACCATTTCGATGGCGTCGTTGAACTTCTTCTCTTCGGCCTCTTCGCGAACGGGTGTCAGCACCAACGACCGGCCATCAGTGATGATCTCGAACGGGGTTTCTGCACTGGCGTGGAGCAGTTCAAGGATCGGCTTGTCGATCACCAGCGCGAGGCTGTTGCCGTGCTTGGTCAGGGTCTTGAGCATGACGGTTCTCCTGTTGTTATCACATCGTATCACCAATGCGCTCACAAAGCAAGCGCCCTGAGTGCCAGCCTGGGCGGGATCCCCTGCCCATGCTAGACAGACATTTGGTAAGCACTGAAACTGCCATGGCGTATATCGGAGGCGGCCTTTCCGTCCTCCCCGCACGCCTACCCGACAAGCGGCCGGCGATCAGCTCATGGAAGACCTACCAGTCACGTCTGCCGAATCCGGCCGAGGTGCAGGCCTGGTTTGCCAAGGGCAGCGATGCCTGTTGTCTCGTCTGCGGCGCCGTCTCCGGCAACCTCGAACTGCTCGACTTCGACTGCGCTGGCGAAGTCTTCGCGGCGTGGTCGGAATTGGTGGCTGACATCGCTCCCGGCCTGCTCGATCGGCTGGTGGTCGAGAGCAGTCCCTCTGGCGGTTGGCATGTCGTCTACCGCTGCAGCGATCAGGTGTGCGGCAACATCAAGCTGGCCAGCCGACGCGAGGATCTCCCCGGTCCAGACCCGGTCGAGCGTTTTGGCAAGACCTATACGCCGCGGAAAGATGCCAACGGGCAGTGGCACATCGTTTTGACCTTGATCGAAACCCGGGGCGAAGGCGGGCTATTTCTCTGCGCGCCGTCGCCAGGCTACGAATTGGCCCAAGGCGACCTGGGCGCCGTTCCAATCCTCGATCCCGAGGAGCGTGAGGCGCTGCTGCGCACGGCTTGGTCCCTCGACCAGATGCCCACGCAGCCCATCGATCGACAGCCGGCGGCCCCGTCCCATGGCGTCAGGCCCGGCGACGCCTTCAACCAACAGGCCGAGGTCGCGCCCCTTCTGGAACGTCATGGCTGGTCCCTGTGCCGCGATGGCGAGAACCAATACTGGCGCCGTCCCGGCAAGGACGAGGGCTGGTCGGCAACGCTCAAGGGCGGCGTGTTCTATTGCTTCACCTCCAGCACGCCACCCTTCGAACCGAACCAGGCCTACAGTCCCTTTGCGGTCTATGCCCTAATCGAACACCAGGGTGACTTCACGGCCGCAGCCAATGCCCTGCGGGCCGAAGGCTATGGCACACCCTTGCCCCAGGTCGCCATCAACGAACCCGATGAACCTCCAGAACCAGAGACACCCGATCCTGGCCCCGTGCCGGTCGACCTGCTGCGATGCCCAGGATTTATCAATCAAGTCATCGACTTCACCCTGGACACGGCGCCCTATCCCGAACCGACCCTCGCCTTCTGCGGGGCCTTGGCCCTGCAGGCCCTGCTCGCCAGCCGCAAGGTCCGCGACAGCGCCGACAACCGCAGCACGCTCTACCTGCTCGGCCTGGCCAACTCGGGCTCGGGCAAGGATCACCCGCGCAAGGTGAACCAGCGCATCCTGCATGCCGTCGGCCTCTCGAACCAACTCGGTGACAGCTTCGCGTCGGCCGAAGGCATCGAGGACCGCATGCTGGTCTCGCCGTCGATGCTCTTCCAGACCGATGAGATGGATGCCCTGCTGGTGTCGATCAAGGAAGGCAAGGACGGCCGCGCCGAGCGCATGATGCAGACGCTGCTGAAGTTCTACTCGGCGGCCAACGCCCTCTATCACATGCGGGTCAAGGCCGGCAAGGAACCGGAGACCATCGACCAACCGGCGCTCTCGATCTTCGGCACCGCGATCCCGCAGCACTTCTACGAATCGCTCTCGGCCAAGATGCTCTCCAACGGCTTCTTCGCCCGCATGCTGGTGTTGGAGGCTGGTCGTCGTGGCCATGGGCAGGAGGCGACCTGCCCGGAGCTGCCAGCCGACCTCATTACCATCGCCCAGTGGTGGGCTGACTTCGAGGGCCAGGTCGGCAACCTCCAGAGCGTCCATCCGCAACCCCTGATCGTACCCACCACCGCCGGCGCCCAGGCCTGCCAGCGGGAGATCCGCGAGTTGGCCGACCAGCAGTACGCCGAGCACGAAGGCCGTGGCGATCAGATGGGCATGGCCCTGTGGGCCCGGGCCGCAGAGAAGGTCCGTCGCCTGGGGCTGATCCATGCCTGCTCGGCCAATCACCAGGACCCGATGATCACCGAATCCGGGGTCACCTGGGCCTGGCAACTCGTCGAGCACCAGACCCGACGCATGGTCGCCATGGCCAAGTTGCACGTCTACGAGGGCGAGTTCGACCAGAAACAGAAGAAAGCGATCCAGGCCATTCGTTCGCGCGGGGGCACCATCAGCCAAGAGCAGATGACCCGTGCCCTGCGCAGCCTGCCGGCCCGCGAGCGCGATGAGGTGCTCGCCAACCTGATCGACACCCGCCAGGTCGAGATCGCCAGCGAGCAGACCGGCGGCCGCCCCCGCACCGTGTACAGGATACCGGCCTGTACGGTAAGTCCCCAGGTGGACGGGAAGTCCCATGCCTAAGTCTTGTTCTGACAACGGTTTGACCCCTTTCCGGACTTACCGACCTTACCGTACATACCGCGTTTGCGCCCTCACGCGTACGCGCACATCGGTCACGCGTGGGGGTGTACGGAAAGGTCGGAAAGTACGGGAAGTACATATATTATGTATTTATAAGGACTTACGGGCTCTCGCCCCTTGGCGGAAAGCCCCACTTACCGGACTTACCGTACAGCCGGGAACGGGTCCTCCCTGGCCAAACAGCTCTCTGACGCCCGCGGGAACAGCCGCCAGCCTCATCAGAGTTGGTTTCCGCAGCCCGAGCCGCAATCCCCACATCCAGGAGCCCATCCATGCAGGTTGAGACCCGCCC
>SLQH01000091.1 GCA_007131555.1 Planctomycetota bacterium
GATCAACAAGACGCCGTATTCCATGCTGGGCATGGCTCGGCCCCGGGATGTCGTAGCGGCCTTGGCTGGTGACGCGGACACGCAGTAGGGGCTATTGCGTTCGATGGGTCTGCGAGACCGTTACATGTAGACGCTGTGCAGCAGTGCCAGGATGTCGGCGAGCGCGATATCGATCAAGCCGAGGGCGTGGGGCTGTACCGGATGCTCGCTCAAGCCTTCGATGAGTCTGCCGATGTCGGCCCGGATGGGTTCCGTCAGCGGTATTCGGGTATTGCCAGGGATGATGGCGGCCAGACGCACGCAGTCGTTGCGGTGCTTCTTGATGGCTGAACTGTCGACCCGTTCCCCGGCATCACGGCGCGCTGAGAGGTCCAGCCACGCTCGGGCCTTGAGCGGAATGAGGTATTCCGGTGCCAGATACGAGATGTGATCATCTACACGGCGACCCGCCTGAATAAGGGCGTAATAGTCGTCGTCGAGCAGGATGGCAGACAGGCTTGAGAGGTCATCGCTCATCGGCAGTGGGGTCAGGAGGCTCTCGCCGTTGATATCAAGACCATCTGGATGGCGCGAGAACAGCTCCAGCATGGTCGGATAGCGGTCATCGGCGGGCTTGTGGAACCGATAGACACGGCGATGCCCATCGTCGCGTGCGTGGGTCTGGTAACCGCCGGCTCTGATGAATCCCCAGAGCGCCCTGATAAAGGCGGGATCGAGGTGTTCCAAGCACAGGACGATGTCCAGGTCTTGGGTGGCGCGGAATGTGCCGCCGAGGCGTTCCATCGCCAACTGGCAGGCCACGCCGCCGATCAGAACGTAGGCGTCTGCGAAATCGGCGCAGTGTTCGCGCCAGAGATCCAGGCCTCTTACCATGGGGCTTCTTTCAGCAATGCCTCGCAGGCCGCGCGGGTGCGCTCGTCCGTGTCTCCAGCAAGGCTGATGGAGAGCGACAGTGGGTCGACCTGACCGTGGGTGCCCAGGAGCAGGGGTTCGTAGGACCAGACCTGGAGGCAGAGGGCCCCGCTCTCAAAGGCCGGTACTTCTTCCATGTCTGCCTTCTGCTCGTGGAGGTGTTTCCACCGTGCGCGCGAGATGGCAAGCGTTCGTGGGCCTGGGTCGTCGAGCATGGTGCGCTGGGCCAGGGCCGTCAGCCCTGCCATCGGTCCAGGTTCTGTCTCTGTGAGCAGGCGGATGTGGTGGATGCTCATCACCGGCGTGCGCAGCAGTGCTTGGGCTTGTTGCCAGATGGCTCGGCGGGGTTGCTCTACCGCCAGAACGCGGCGACGCCCGTGTGTGCTGACCGTCAGCAGTGTGCTCGCAGCCAATTCATCGAAGGCCCTGGAGAGAGTGATGGCACCATAGCCAAGCTGCTGTGCGAGATGGGTGGGAGTGCGGTGCGCATCGTTGTCTGGCAGACGGTCAAGCAGGGCGGCGAACAGGAGGACCTGAGCGCTAGGGCTCAGATGGGTGCGCACCTGTTTCGGCGCCATGAACTGTTCCCGGAAATCGATGCCCAGGGGCGGGAGGAAGCATTGCTTGCCCGGCACCACGAAGGGGATGCCCTGCCCGGCGAGGCGGAGCCTGCTGAGGGCGGTCATGGTGTCCCGAACGTAGGCGACTGGCATCCCCGCCAGGTCGGTGATCATCTGGATCTGCTTGGACAGTTGCCTGGGGGTGGGCTCATCGCGTGCGCCATCGATGGCGAAGAGCACAGGCTGTCCCAGTAGCTCACAGCGCCAGCAGTCGAAGCGCTTTCGGAAGGCCAGCGGCAGTGTCCGTTGGCCGTCCCAGCGGGTACACGGCAGCTGGTCCAGCGGCAGGATTGCCGTCAGGTACGTGACGAATGGAGGCGCGGGGATGTTGTCTACCATTGTGCCTGCAATATACCATGACCAGTGGTAGATTGCAATAGCGATGGTAGAACGGGCGGGATTGGCCGGTAGCCTATGCCTGGTGCTGTCGCGGTGGTTGAGATGGGCGCGCAGCAGCTGGACGGTGTGGGCGTGGTGTGGGCTGGAGAGGGGATGGTCTCACGGTGGCGCAGCGTTCTGGGGTTGGCGGCTCGGTCGCTCGGTGCCGTATCTGAGCATGTCGAGCCCCCGTCAGGGCCAGGGCGCTGCTGCACAGCCACTGACGCACTG
This sequence comes from Planctomycetota bacterium, assembly GCA_007131555.1. GTDB lineage: Bacteria > Planctomycetota > UBA11346 > UBA11346 > UBA11346 > SLQH01. The sequence goes on from SLQH01000091.1 coordinate 2,142, forward strand.
CCAGTCACACCAGGCTCCCTGGCCCTTCGCGATGATGCTGGTCCGGCCTGGTGTACGCATCAACCATCTTGTCTGACTGATGACGTGAGATCTTGCGGACCCGCCAGTTCTCGAAGCCGTCCATCTTGGCCTGGGTGATGTAGCCAATGCGCAGGCTGTGGGCAGAGATGTTCTGCTTGAAGCAATAGCGTTTGAGAATCACGCCGATGGCCTGGGGTGTGAGTCCGCGCTCTGAGGTGATGGTGCCTTTGGCGGTGATGGCGCGAAAGGCGGGGCCGGTGTGCAGTCCGGCTGCCGTGATCCAGCGGTGCCAGGACATGATGGGATCCAGGAGGGGGTCCCTGGCCGCGTAGAGGGGGACCATGAAGCCGGCCCCCATCTGGTCGGTCTTGGATTTGGGGACGCGGCAGAACCAGCGACCGTTGGCCTCGTGGACGTGGTCCACCAGGACGGCGCCGATCTCACTACGCCGCAGGGCGGCTGACCACCCCAGCAGCAGCATGGCCCGGTCTCGTAGACCGGTCAGGCGGTTGGGGTTCTGATCACAGCCATGGATGATGTGCAGCAGGTCCTCGCGCAGGATGGCGGCCTTGCGGTCCTGTTCCTGGCGGAGGCGGCGCATGAGTCCGCGCAGCCACTTGCGCCAGGGGGCGTAGTCACTGGGTGCCTGCAGGTTGTTGACCGCCCAGGCCTGGGTGATGGCAGCAATGGCCACCTGCAAGGAGCTTTTCCCCAGTCCTGGTTGGTGTCGCGGTGGCTCTGGCTCAGCGCCGTCAGCGACATCCGCCAGGTATCGCAGGCGCGGGTAGGCGAGGGCATAGATCCAGTCGCGCAGGGTGCTGAGGCGGAAGGGGTCCCGGTCGCTGTCGGCTGCCAGGGAGAAGTAGTTGCGGATGTAGGGGGTGTACTGTTCCATGGTGCCCGGACTGACCACCCAGCCGATCCTGACCAGGAGGTCCTCCACCAGCTGCAACTGCAGGTCGGGCATACGGATACGCCGATACTGGCCGTCCTCATAGAGTTCGCTGATGTGGTAGATCGGCAACGGGATGCCATCATCGAAGGACTCGATGAGCATGGTGGCTGCCCGGTTGGTGCTGGGACTGGTCATGACGCTGGGCTACACGCCGGGACCGCGGCCAGCAGGCGCCGGTTGTTGCGTAGGCCCACAACAGCGGTGGCCATGTAGAAGACGTACATGCTGCCCAGCGCCCAGGCCTGATGCTGGCTGGCCCAAGTGATGAGCAGGGCGTTGCTGCAGATCCACAGGATGAAGCCGATGAGGCGTCGCCGAGCGGTGATGCCGGCGACCAGCACGCTGCCGGCCATGCCGGTGGCCACACCGGCAATTTCAATCACGAACAGCGGCATGGCGAGCGCTCCAGGGTGAACAACA
>SLQH01000294.1 GCA_007131555.1 Planctomycetota bacterium
ATTCGTATTCGTGGTCGTTGAGCAGGGCCCGGATCTCTTCGCGCTTGCTGCGCCATTGCCGCAGTTCCTCTGTCTGGCGGTGTTCCTCGGCGACCGCCACCAGCCTGGCCCGCAGGCTCTCGACCTGATCGCGAATGGTTTGATGGGCGGCTCTGGACAGTACGTCATCCAGACGACGCCCCAGGGCGCCGGCATCGAAGGTGTCGTCAGTGCGGTCGATATCGGCGCGAATGCTTTCCAATTCGTCGCGCTGGTTGAGGATGCGGGCGGTCAGCTGGGCGTCAGTCCGGTCTTGGTCCGAGTCATCATCGTGGTCAGTGTCGGTATCAGGACCATCCTCCTGGGTGAGGGACGGATCGGGGCTAGGGCCTGTCTGGATGGCGGTGAACTCCTGGTACAGGAAGAAGGCCAGTATCAGGGCCAGGGCGATGATGACCAGGGTGAGCAGGGTCCGAGCGACCATGATGCCGTCCTGGGACGGTTCGCTGGCACCGCTTCGTGAGCGGGAGACAGGGTGGGAGCCGCGGGTCTTGTCGCCGGGTGACGATGAGGCCGCTGCTGAGTTGGTGTTGTCGGCCGTCGCTGCCCCGCCCGCCAAGCGGCGGAGCATCAGGGTTTCGCCGGTGGTCGCGGTCTGGCTGAGGACGCCGCGTTCCTGCAGTTGGTGAATGCCTTCGACCACCTCCTGGCAGGAGGCGAAACGCTGATCCGGATCCTTGGCCATCATCCGTTCAACCAGGGCGCTGACATCCGGGTGGATGGCGCTGTTGGTGTCGCGCAAGGGCGGCGGGGTGCTCTTGATGTGGCACTTCAGGACATCATTGACGGTGGTGCCTGAGAAGGGGGTGCGATTGGCCAGGAGGTGATACAGGGTCGCACCAAGGGCGTAGATGTCGATGCGGTGATCGATCTGATGCCCGAGAGCCACTTCTGGGGCCATATAGTGGGGAGTACCGACCACGCGCTTGGGCTTGCCTTCCGACTCAGCCTGCTCAAAGGTCTTGGAGATGCCCAGATCGGCCAGCTTCACCGTGTGGTTGCTGCCGATCATGATGTTGTCGGGCTTGACGTCGCGATGGATGATGTGGTGTTCGTGTGCGTAATGGAGGGCCTTGGCAGTCAGGCGACCGATTTCCAGGGCCTCCTCCTGGGAGAAGGCGCCCTGCTGTTTGAGGAGGTCGCGACAGGTCATGCCATCGATGAATTCCATTGAGAAGTAATGGACGTTGTTCTCGCTGTCGACGTCATGGACCTGGACGATGTTGGGATGGTTGAGGCGTCCGGCCGAACGGGCCTCATCGATGAAGTTCTGGACAAACTTCGGCCGACTGGCGTATTTGGGGGCCAGGATCTTGAGGGCCACCATGCGGTCCATGGAGCGTTGGCGGGCCTTGTAGACGATGCCCATGCCGCCTTCACCGATTTTTTCCAGGATCTCGTACTTTCTGGTCAACAGATCGCGCAGCTCGACATCGCCTTCTTCCTTGACGAAGACGTATTCGACCTCGCCAACGGTGATGCGGTCATCGAATTCAAGCTGCCGTTCGCTGACCTTGCGCCCGTTGACCTTGGTGCCATTGCGTGATTCCAGATCGACCAGGGTGTAGAGGCGATCATCGCGGCGGATGGCAAAGTGCTCGCGACTGGCCATGCCGTCCATGATCTGGACGTCACACGATGACTGACGACCGAACGTGGTGCGTTCCTTGTTGAGGGGGTATTCGTAACCGGCTTGCGGACCAGCTCGACAGACGCACTTGGCCATGATGGAAAGCCCTCCCGGCCCTGCAGGATACGATGATCATGTCAGTGCCTGGGAGATACTCTGTGCGTGCTGCTGCGGCAGGCAAGAGTTGGCGGGCCTTTGTCGGGTGGTATGTGGGGTGCGCCTGCTGGTGCTTGTGGGTATGCGCTTGTGTGTCTGAAATGGTCCTCCATCATGCCGTGCATGCGTATGCATCCGCCCTGCGATCTGTTCGTGCTTGCCGCTGAATCCTCAGGAGACGCCTACGCTGCGGCCCTGGTGGCGCAGCTCAAGCGCTGTCATCCGGATCTGGTGGTCGCCGCCATGGGTGGCCCTGCCTTGCAGGCGGCTGGGGCTGAGATAGAGGAGGGCATCGACGGTCTTGACGTCATGGGGTTTGTCCCGGTCCTGGCTCGGTTAGGGACCTTTGTCGCGCTGCAGCGACGTGTCCAGCAGATCATCCGTGCTCGCCGTCCCCGTCTGGTCCTGAGCATAGACTATCCAGGCTTCAATCTGCGCCTGCATCGCTCCTTGGCTGATCTGCGTCAGGCGGGAACCCGCTTGGTGCATATCGTGGCGCCCCAGGTGTGGGCCTGGCGGCCACGGCGGGCCAAGCGGATTGCCGCCAGTGTCGATCATCTCCTCTGCTTCTTTCCGTTCGAGCCGCCTTTGTTCGCCCGTTTTGGCGCCGATGCTCGTTTCATCGGCCACCCCTTGGTCGATCTGGTGGCGACCCAGGGCCATGCCGACCGCATCCAGGTTGAGCGCGAGCTGGGCCTGGCCCCCGGCGATGACCTGTTGTTGTTGGCGCCGGGTTCGCGACGGCGTGAGGTCGAAGACCTGTTGCCGGTGTTTCATGCCGCCGCCCGACTGGCTGAGCCCTGGCTGCGCAGACTGTCCGGGGGCAGGGTGGTCATTGCTGTCAGTTCAGTGGCGACCGTTCCCCGTGCCGTGTATCGGGCCCACACAGATGCTCCCCTGGTGGAAGACAACTATCGTGGACTGTGTGCCCGGGCCAGGATGGCTGTCGTGGCCTCTGGAACGGCCACGCTTGAGGCGGCGCTGCTCGGTCTGCCGCATGTCATCGCCTATCGTGGTGATGCCCTGACCATGGCGGTCATGCGCCGTCTCATCCGTACTCCGCATATCGGGTTGACCAATATCGTGCACAATCGCCGCCTGGTCCCAGAGTTGCTCCAGCGTGAACTGACTCCTGCCCGTCTGGCGGCGCGAATGGTGGCGCTGTGGCGCAACGAGCGCCATCGTCGTGTCGCAACGGCGTTGGCTACCACAGCCGAGCGCCTGGGTGGTGGCGGAGCCCTGGCCAGGGCCGCCGAGCTGTTGGGGAGCATGTTGTCGGAGCCGGTAGCGCGTCCGGACTGACGTTCATGTCGGCCTGTTGAGGCCCCGCACAAGGGGGGGGTCAGGGCCGAGGTATTCTCGATGGTCAAGCGCAGTCCGGCAGGGAAGCGAAAATACCTGCTTGACAAATCCTGGACTCTGACAAAGTGCGCAACCCGCGCGGGAAAACGAGCTCTTGGCTCCTCCTGAGCGGGCAGTGAAGCAAGCTGACGGCGAAAAAATACCGGTTGACAAACCGGAAACGCCGCCAAGATTGGTTCCCCGCGGCAAACGACGCAAGTCGACTGCCGTCTGTTTGACAAGCCGATAGTGGTGGTGGGAAGAGCGTGCGGCCACGCGAGTGGTCGCGAGCCCGATACGAGTAGGTTGGCGACGATGGGTTGTGTATTTCACGGCACATTGTTGTTGATCGAGAC
>SLQH01000404.1 GCA_007131555.1 Planctomycetota bacterium
ACCGTGGTGGGTCATGATGTAGGGTGGGCCGGGACCCAACAGGCCATGTCAGCCCAAAGCCTCAACTCACCCGCTGGGCGTGTTCAATAATGTGCTACAAGGCCTGAGTGTCGCTGGCATCCCAAGGGTCGAGATCTTCTTCTTGAAGATCGCTCTCTTCCTGGGCAGCGCTGACAGGTGGCGGCACGACTTCGGTTTCCGGTTCAGGTGCCTGTGGCGGCAACAAGCCCTTGACCTTGCCGGCAGGCACGAAGGCGGTCATCGCCGCCTTGCGAATCGGCGTGTCATGATTGATACGACCGGCAAGCACCAATTCCTTGACCGCTGCCGGGGCCATCGGGCCTACTTGACTGCCTTCAAGCATCACAAACCAGATCTGATCGACCGGGGTCGGAGGTCGGTTCACAGAAGGGGCTGGGCTTGACGCTTGGGGGCGCGGGGGGACGACAGGAACGGTGGTATCACAATGGGACGGAGTTGAACCGCGACTATCTTCCTGACCATGAGCAGCACGACGGCGCGGATGACGACGACGACGTGTGGCCATGGGCTCCTCCAGACAGCGTGTCTGTGGTGTCTCTCCTGCACCACGTGTCACGCCGTTATGCCCCTGACCTTAGCCAACTGATGACGATGCCAAGGCGGCATCGACCAAGCATGCACGACATCACCGGGAGATGGCGCGGCGGTTCTTGATTGATCCGAAACGCAACATGTTGGCCCGCACCGCGTTCTCCTCATCGCCAGCGGCCAGAAACAGGTCGCGGGCCTGGGTGAAGAGCGGAATGGCCTGGCCGTAGAGTTGATCCCGTTCGACCGATGGCGGCAGATGATTGGCCCGGGAATAGATCTCCATGGCCCGGTTCATGAGCTCATGGGCATCACCGCTGCCACCGGATGCCGGCGGTGGCTCAGGAGCAGCCTCGACCACCGGTTCATCGCGCTCAATTCGGGCCACGGCGGCATCATCTCGGACCTGACGGGCCACCTCTATGCGAGCCTGTTGGCGTTGGGCCAGAGCCTCCTGTTGGCGCTGCCGCTGGGCAGCGCGCGCCGTGCGCAGCTGTTCGAGCTCTTGATTGTAGTAGGCTTGGGCCTGGGCAAAGACGGCGGTCTCCCGATACTGGTTGCGCAATGAGACCATGGCGGCATTGACCCCGGCATTGTTACCCTGTTCGCGAAAACGCACCATGTCCAGGAACAATGAATTGGCATTGTCCTCCTTGATGGTGTCAACCAGCAAGGGGTCCAGATCAATGGCTCGTTCCAGCATCCGCACCACATGGTTGTCGATCCGGTTCTGATAGGCAAAACGGGCAATTTCATACCATGTCAAGGGATCGCGCTGCATCTCTGGCTGCTCCCGGACCCGCCGTATCTGATCGGTCAGGGCTTGGCGGGCCTCATCCTTGATGCGATCAAGGTCGGCAGGACGCAGGTCACGAATCTGATCGCGCTGGTATTCGGTGCTGCCGCCTTGCACCGACTGCAAGGCCACCGCACCCTGGTTATTCAAACGAGACTCGATCCATGCCACAGGGTTGTCGGTATCAGGGACCTCACTGCCCCGCATATCAAGCAGGGGATAGGCCTCCATGGTGTCACCGCCGACAATGTCGAAGCGCACCAACAGGGGATGGGTGTTATGATTACGTCGTAGTTCACCGCGCAGATCAAGACGTTGGAACAATTCCTGCAACTTGCCGGCATTGTGCACGATCCGTCTCGCCATGGTCGCCAACTGAGGCGACATGTCACGATCCAGGATGGCCCCGGCCCGTTCACGGGCTTCATCCCAACGGTAGGACTCCAGATACGTCCGGGCCTGTTCGATGGCCGCCTCAATGACCTCGCGATCACGATCATCGACGCGCGCGGCCGTCTCCCGCTCTGGTTCCGGATCAGTGGGTTCGGTCACAGCCGTCTGTGCCGCATCAGTGCGGTCGACTGTGACGTCAACCGATATGTCCTGATGACCAAGAGCGGCGCTGCGTTCCTCAATGTCAACATCGCTATCGGTGGAGGACAATGGCAGATCACCATCGCTCAGACCGATGTCATTAGCAATACCAAGAGACTGACGCAGACTGTCTGGAGCAAGGGCTACTAAGGCCAACACGCCACCAATGGCCAACAACAGCAGAAACCACCCATATCCGCCTCGCGGCGGGCGGCGGGTGGGGGCGTTTGAACGAGCAGAACGAGCCATGAGGATACTCCTTGCTGGCATGGAAGACATCTATCGGCATCACTGCTCAGCCCCTTCGGACCTGAGCAGTGACCAAACAACAAACGATCTGACCCCGAGAATCACCAAAGAACACGCCACATGTACCGCAACTCAGTATAGGGCAAGGCCCTGCCAACACCATCGGCAAGTGCGAGTCGCCACTTGAGCGTCTCAATACTTGATCATAACATGAGCATCGGCAGATGTTTCACGATTGGCCGGACAGCGCCAGGTCATTACACCGTCCCCTCATATAGTGGATCCATATCTCATGAACACTCTCGAATCGCTGTTGTTGGTCCTCATCCTGTTCTCCGGTGAAGACAGCAAGGCCAGCGCAAGTGCTCTGGCCGAACATCTAGCCGATATAGGACAGAACCGGATCCAGGTGGTATTCGGCGACGATGCCAACGCCATACTCGCCGGCAAGGGTCTCGGCGCCGAAGATCTTACGGCGTCAGCACAGCTTGGCCAGCAATTGACCCGCAACAAGGCCCTGGCCATCATCCAACTGCGCATCGAAGATGCCGGTGGCGGAGATCAACTGCTGGAAGGGCGCATCTGGAGCGGCGGACGCATCGAATCCCACACCACCATCGTCGGTGCCGACATCAATCCGGTGCCGCTTTTCGCCCGTGGCGTCTGGGGCCTGCTAGCCAGGTCCTTGCCGCAACAGGACAGCGACCGTACGTCACATGACGATCCGCGCACGCCCCTGGTGGAACTGGTCCGCGATCAGGCCTGGACCCAGGTGCTTGGTCGGCTGGCCGGTACCGAGGAGCGCTCGGCACGGGAATGGTACTATATGGTACTGGCCTACGCGCGCCTTGGCCAACGTGAATCAGCTCTCACCACCCTGCGCCACATGCAAGAGGCCTACGAAGACCATATCCTGACCACGGCCGCCCGCGAACTCATACCGCCGATCCAAGCCGAGCAAGATGCTCCCGCCGCCGAAAACGACGATGGCGACACCCTGCGTGACGAAGCAGCCGCCCCAGTCGCCGAGGATGGCGATGACGAACGGGCCCTGCGTGACCCAAGCCTCGACGATGACGACGATGATGTCCTGAGCGACTAGGAGTCTGTAAGGAATAGCGACCGAAATGGCCCAGCCAGGCGACGTGCCTATCGATCCCCTACAGACCTCCAGGATCTACGTATTATTACACGGAGTACCGGGCCTTGGCCCGTGTACATTGGCGGGCGAGGATTCTTGAGACGGACATAGGCCAGGGCGGCGGCACCATGTAGCAATATGCTTGCGTTCATCATCGCCGTGAATGATCACG
>SLQH01000267.1 GCA_007131555.1 Planctomycetota bacterium
CCGCCGGCACCCGGCTGCTTGGCGCAGGCCCTCGCTCAGGCGCAGGGAGCAGAAGTGGGGGCCGCACATGCTGCAATAATGTTCCTGCTTGCCGTCCTCTTCGGGGATGGTGTGGTCGTGGTAGGCCTGGGCGGTGTCGCTGTCGAGGGCCAGGACGAACTGGTCCTTCCAGCGGAAGGCGGCCCGGGCCCGGCTCATGGCGTCATCGCGGATGCGGGCGGCCGGATGGTTGCGGGCCAGGTCGGCGGCGTGGGCGGCGATGCGATAGGTGATCACCCCCTGCTTGACATCGTCGCGATCGGGCAGGCCGAGGTGCTCCTTGGGGGTGACATAGCACAGCATGCCGGTGCCCAAGGAGCCGATCACCGCTGCGCCGATGGCGCTGGTGATGTGGTCGTAGCCGGGGGCGATGTCGGTGACCAGGGGGCCCAATGTGTAGAACGGCGCCCCGTGGCAGGCCCGTCGTTGGCGCTCCATGTTCTCGTGGATCAGATGCAGGGGGACATGGCCGGGGCCTTCGATGATGACCTGGACCTCCTGCTGCCAGGCGACCGTGGTCAGTTCACCCAGGGTGTCGAGTTCGGCGAACTGGGCGGCGTCGTTGGCATCGGCCTGGCAGCCGGGGCGCATCCCGTCGCCCAGGCTGACGACCACATCGTAGCGGGCCAGGATGGCGCAGATGTCGGCAAAATGCTCGTACAGGAAGCTCTCGCGCTGGTGGATCTGGCACCAGCGGGCCATGATCGCCCCGCCCCGCGACACGATGCCGGCCAACCGTTGCACGGCCAGGGGGACGTGTTCACGCCGGACCCCGGCGTGGATGGTGACGTAGTCGACGCCCTGGCGGCAGTGGTCGATGAGGACGTCACGATAGGTCGGCCAGTCGAGGGCGGCGATGTCGCCGCCGACCCGTTCCAGGGCCTGGTAGATCGGCACGGTCCCGATCGGCACCGGGCTCATGCGCAGGATGGCCTCACGGGTGGCGTGGATGTCGGCCCCGGTCGACAGGTCCATCACCGTGTCGGCCCCCCAGCGGATGGCCCACACCATCTTGTCGACCTCTTCAGCGATCGAGGATCCGAGGGCCGAGTTGCCGATGTTGGCGTTGATCTTGACCAGCAGCGGGCCGCCGATGGCCATCGGCTCGGCTTCCGGATGGTTGATGTTGGCCGGGATCACCACCGAGCCGTCGGCCACCAAGCGGCGGACATCCTCGGCGGTGATGGCGCCGGGAGCGCCGTCGCCCCGGCCCAGGTTCTCGCGCTCGGCCACGTAGCGCATCTCCGGGCTGATGATCCCGCGGCGGGCCAGGGCCCGCTGGGTGATGACCGCCCCAGGCTTGGCCCGCAGGATCGGGCGGGGGCCGTCGACCTCATCGGGCTCAAGATCCTCACGCCCGGCCAGCCAGTCGCGCACCGTCGGCAGGCCCCGCTTGAGATCACAGCTCACCGCCGGATCGGTGTACGGTCCGGAGGTGTCGTAGAGATCGCAGTGGGGCAGCTGCGGATCCTCCAGGGCCACCCGCCGCATCGGCACCCGCATGGGGCCCAGGTGGACCTTGCGGCCGCTGCCGATGGGGCCGGTGGTCAGACGGGATGAGGCGGGGCAGGAATCGGCGTCCACGGTGGCTCGCTTTGCGCTGGCCGGCCCAGGCATGACCCGCCGCCGGCACCACCCACGGGCTGCCGATGCGCGCCTTCCCTCCGCCGGTGTGATCCGGGTCAGGTTCCAAGGGTCGCCGCCGAGGCGGCCTCTCAGCCCGGCCACCGGCCAGACTCCCCCAGGCTGTGCCAGCGACCATAGGCGGCTCGCCAGCCGCGCAATGAGCGATCAGCCCAGGCCGGGCACCACCGCCCGGCGCTGTCTGCCGAAGCGGGCTTGTCGCTTTTCCCTCTCTGTAGGGCCTGCTAGAGTCCGGTCGCGATCACCGGCCCTGAAGGATCCCCATGACCACTGCCCCGACTCCCGATTTCCCCAGCCTCGGCCTTGATGACGGTCTGTGCGGCCGTCTGGCCAAGCGCGACATCGTGACCCCGACTCCGGTCCAGGCGGCGGTGATCCCCCTGGCCCTGGAGGGCGGCGATCTGCTGGCCCAAGCCCGGACCGGCTCCGGCAAGACTCTGGCCTTCCTGCTGCCCCTGGCGGCTCGTATCGATGCCGGGCAGATCTCCCGGGCCTGGATCGTGTGCCCGACCCGTGAACTGGCTCAACAGGTGGCCCGCGAGGCCGGGGCCCTGCTGGGAGCGGGGGCGGCGGCGGTATTGGTCGGCGGCACCCCGCCGGGGCCGCAGATCCGCGATCTGCGCCGGGGCGTCCCCTTTGTGGTCGGCACCCCTGGGCGGATGTGCGACCTGCTCGGCCAGGGCCATCTGCAACCCGACGCCGACATCCTGGTCCTCGACGAGGCCGATCAGATGCTCGACCTGGGCTTTCGCGAGGAGCTGGAGCATCTGGTCCACGACCTGGGACCAGAAGTGGCCCGTTGGTGCTTCAGCGCCACCTTCCCGCCCCCCGTGCGGACCGCCATCAATGCCTGGCTGGAGCAGCCACGACGGGTCCACCTGGATGTTGATGCCGGCTCCAGCCATGTCCCGCAACGCTATGTCGTGGTCGACCGCCAACAGGCCCATGGCGCCCTGGCCCGTCTGCTGCATCTGCTGGACCCGGCCCGGTCCCTGGTCTTTGTGCGCACCCGTGAGGATGTCGAACTGGCAGTCCGAGCCATCGCCGCCGACGGCATAGAAGCGGCGGGCATCAGCGGCGATCTGGCCCAGGAGGCCCGCGAGCGGGTGTTGGCCCGCTTCCGCTCCGGTCATCTACCGGTGCTGGTGGGCACTGATGTCGCCGCCCGGGGCATCGATGTCCCCGGCATCACCCACGTCTTCAACCTCGGCCTGCCCATGGGAGCCGAGGCCTACACCCATCGTATCGGCCGCACCGCCCGGGCCGGAGCCGAGGGTGAGGCCTGGACCCTGATCAGCCGCGGCGAGCGGACCCGCTTCCTGCGCATGGTCGAACGGGCCCGCTGTCGGGTCGATGAGTCACCCCTGCCGACCGCTGCCGCCCTGGTGGCTGCCCGTCGTCAACGCCTCGGCCACCGGGTGGTCGAATCGCTGGGCGAAGGGCTGGACCTGCCCGCACCATTCGACGCCCTCTGTGATGAACACGGTGCCCCAGCCGTCTTGGCGGCCCTGGTCCACCGTCTCATCCCCGATGCCCCGCCCGAACCCAAAGCGCCCCGCAAGAGCCCACCGCCACCCCGCGCCAAGGGTCGTCAAGATCGCGGCCAGCAATGGGTCCGCCTGCGCCTCGGCTTCGGCTTTCACGATGGCGCCGGCCCAGGACCGATCGTCGCCCTGCTATGCCGTTGCTCCCAGGTCAGCGCCCAGGACATCGGACGGATCAGATGCGCATCACGCCATAGCATCATTGAGGTCAGCCCACCAGCAGCGGCCATCATCATCCGCGCCCGCCTGTCCTACCGCGGCCGCCCCCTGGACATCCGCTCGGCGTGACGG
>SLQH01000020.1 GCA_007131555.1 Planctomycetota bacterium
AGCGCCTCGGCAAAACGGAAGACATAGGCCGGACCGCTGCCTGAAACAGCGGTGACGGCATCCATGTGCGACTCTTCCACCTGGACCACTTTGGCTGCCGGAGCGAAGAGGGATGACGCCAGTTCGATATCGGCCTGCTGGGCCCCGGGGCCAGCACAGACACCAACCGCTCCATGACCAATGGCCATCGGGGTATTGGGCATGGCCCGTACGATGCGGACACCATCAGGCACCAGGCTGGCCAGGTGCTGGGTGGTGATACCAGCGAGGATCGAGATCAGGAGATGGTCAGGCCCCAGGGCAGCGGCGATGTCGGCCAGGGCCTGGGTGACGTGTTGCGGTTTGACGGCCAGAATCACCACCCGGCGACTCGCCAGCAGATCCACTGGTGTGGCGATGCACTGACATCCCAGCTCCTCCAGGCAGGGCCAGGTGTCCGGGGCCGGATCGCACACCGCGATATCAGCACCGTGCAGGCCGGCGATGATGGCCCGGGCCATGTTGCCGCCGCCGATGAACAACAAGGGTGGCAGTGATGATGGGGGGAAATCGATCATGAAGGTTCCTGATCCTGGGGGGCCTCGGTGCTAGCAACGCGTCTGGTGGTTCGGATCATACGTGAGCCACTGGCTTGATCCATCTCTTCAGCGCTGACCACGCGGTTCTTGCCCTGTTGCTTGGCCTGATACATGGCCGTATCGGCACGATCCAGCAAATGGGCGGCGGTATCATCCATCAGACAGCAGGCCACGCCGATGCTGGCGGTCACTCCCCGCGGCAGATCACTGATGGTGGCAATGGCCTGACGACATCGCTCTGCCACCTGCTGAGCGCCGGAGGCGCTGGTATCAGGAAGGATGATCACGAATTCTTCGCCGCCATAGCGGAACACCAGATCGCCTTGACGGCACTGACGTTGCAGGCAGGTTCCGATTGCGGCCAGGGTCTGGTCACCGGCCTGATGGCCAAAGCTATCATTGACACCCTTGAAATCATCAACATCAATCATCGCTACCGCCACCACATGTCGTTGATCAACTAGTTCTTCAAGGCGTTCAATGCCATACCAGCGCCGGAAGGCGTTGGTCAGGGGATCAATGCGACCGATGGCCTGGAGCTGCTGATAGAGCACCACCCGGCGCAGGGCTAGGGCCAGCTGACCGCGCAGGACCTCGGCCGTGTAACGGCGATCTTGACGATCAAGCATCTGCAAGGGCGGTTGGGCCCGAGCCTGCGACAGGAACAGCAGGGCCTGACCCTCGACTGCCGGTGACAGGTCAAGGATCATGTTGCCGCCGCTCTCATCCGGCATCATGGTGGGGGCATCAGGCTGTTCAGGAGGGTGCGAATCATCACCGCCCAGGATACGCCACGAGCCCTTTTCCCAGATCATCAGCTGTAGTTCGCCAAAGGACCAGTAACGGCGCAGGGCATTGCCAAAGCGCTCCAGGGCATCCCGTTCCTCAACGCAGCCGACCAGTTCCGAGCTGACCTCAAATACCCCCTGGAAGAGGGTGCGGACCAGTTGCTGGTGCTGGATCTCTTCGATCAGGACGATCTCCTCGGCCAGATAGCCGTCATCATCGTCCTCTTTCGGCAACAAGCCCAGGATCAACGCCAGCGCTGCGGCACTGGCCAACAACATGGCTGACAAAGAGATGATGCTGAGCAGCCACACCACCAATGAGGCGACCATTGCTGCGCCCGTCAGGATGAAGGCCAACCACAGGGAAGGGGCTTTGCTCATGGCGCCCCCTCAATCCGATTGCGGCCCAGTTTCTTGGCCTGGTAACACGCGGCATCGGCTCGGGCCAGGAGGGTGTCGGGATCATCATCGTCACGGGCGATGGCCCAACCGAGACTGGCGCTGACATGCAGGGGTTGATCGGTGTTGGCGGCGATGGGCGCTGAGCCGATGTAGCCGTGTACGACCTCGGCCACATGCTGCACCGTGTCCTGATCAGCCTCTGGGAGGATGATGGCGAACTCCTCGCCTCCGTAGCGACAACAGATGGCGGACCGAGGAGCAGCCATGCGGATGGCCTTGGCTACCGCCACCAGGGCCTTGTCACCGATGGCATGACCATGTTGATCATTGAAACGCTTGAGGTGATCGAGATCGCACATGATCAGGCCCATGGTGGTCGGGCCGCGCTGAGCCCCAGCCAGGGCCTCTTGCAGCCGGCGCCGGAACTCCTGCTGACCGAACAGCCCAGTGAGGCTGTCGTGTAGGGCCAAGGCCTGGGCGTCCAACAGCAGGTCGACAGAGGCCAGAGCCAGACCGGCCAGTCGGGCCAGGGCTTCAATCATATCGTAGTGGAGGCGGTCAGCGACTCCCTGGACCGGCATGGCGAAGACCACCACACCACGTCGTTGCTGGGACCCGGTCATACGCCGCTGATCACTGCGACGGTCGCTGCGCAAGGGTAGACAGACCACCAGGCAGCCGTCAGCGCTGTACGAGTAGGCCCGCAGCTCGAGAGCCACGTAGAGCAATTGTTCCTCATGATCGGGGAAGCGCCACGCCGGATCGCTGTGGTAGGCGGCCCGCCGGGTCAGATGTTGATCGTCTCCGAGGTGGACTTCAGCAGCCAGGCAGTCCGGCAAGACCCGAGCCACGGTGGTACACAGGTTTTCGGCCAGGACATCATGATCATGGGCCCCGGCCAGTTGCAGGCAGGCGTCCAGCAGTTCGGGATAGCGATGCAGGTGGGTGGTCAGCAGATCACGGTCATGTTCCAAAATCTGGCGTCGTCGCCTGAGGCGCTGACGACGAGGGTCTTGACCGTGCTGCCACAGGTGCAGACCCAGGGCGGCAGCGCCTCCGGCCACGGCCCAGCCGGCCACCGCCAGACCAGCGTCGGCCAGGGGCAGGGCCAGCAGGGGCAGACAGCTGGCCAGGGCCACGAGAGGATCGGTATAGAGGACGATCAGCGTCAACATGACCATGACTGCGATCAACACCGCAATCATGGGCAGTCCGTGTGGTCCACCGGCTGCCGCCACCACCAGTGCCACCGCCAGGGGCGGCAACAGACAGGTCCGATATGACAGGCGCAGGCCGCTGGGGTCCATGATCAGATATACTGATCACGGCATCGGTCGGGCAACCCCATTCTGGCGATTGCCGGGCTTCGTCCATCATCTACACTGATCAGCCATGAGACGCGCCCACATTGAACGACAGACCGCCGAGACCAGCATCAGCGCCACCTGGGAACTGGATTCCCCGGGAAACGCCGATATCAGCACCGGCATCGGCTTCCTCGACCATATGCTCAGCGCCCTGGCAGTGCATAGCAACACCGCCCTGATGCTGCGCTGCAGCGGTGATCTGGAGGTCGACACCCACCACAGCACCGAGGACGTCGGCATTGTTCTCGGCCAGGCCCTTAATCAGGCCCTGGGTGAGCGCCGGGGCATTGAGCGCTTCGGCCATATGGCCTGTCCCTTGGACGAGGCCCTGGTGATGGCCACCGTCGATTTGTCAGGACGCCCCGGTC
>SLQH01000048.1 GCA_007131555.1 Planctomycetota bacterium
CACCATGTCCCCATGGGCACAGGCATCAAGCCGAGCCAGGGTCCAGGTATTGCTGGAATCACAAACCGGGACCGTGATCAACCATGGGCGATCAGGGTCCCGGTGCAGGACGTCAACGGATCCCAAGTGTGGATCGGACGTCACAGTGCGCATCGTTGTGGCAACAGTATCAGGAATTGGCCGCCAGGGCTTCCTGGCTCAGGCGCTTCTGCAGCTTGCGCAACTCACGACGCTTGCGCTCACTGGGTTTGTCGTAATACATGGCCTTCTTGATGTCCTTGGTCAGGCCTTCCTTCTCGCAACGCTTCTTGAAACGGCGGAGGGTCTTTTCGAGGGGCTCGCCGCCCCGGGCTTCGACGCGAATCATACGGCTGTGTTCTCCTTGCAGGGCTGGACACAATGGTCCTTTCCCGCCGAAGGCAAGCGCTAATTCGCGCCGCCGACGACCTCAAGCCTGCGGTATTGTGTATGCTGGTCGATATGCATCATCTATTGCTTCAGGGGCTGTGCCCCTACGGTCCTGGCAGTCTTGTTCAACTTCTGCGCTGACGGGAGTCTCTCATGCAGGTCATGGAATTGACCGGTCCTCGGGTTCTGGTTCCAGGACAGCGTCCGCAGCCTGTCATCAGCGCCGATGACGAGGTGTTGGTGCGTATGACCACGGTGGGGGTCTGTGGTTCTGATGTCCACTATTACAGCGCCGGCCGTATCGGCTCACAGGTGGTCGACTTTCCGTTCATCGTTGGTCATGAAGGTGCCGGGCAGGTGGTCGCTACCGGAACTGCGGTGGAGCATGTCAGCCCTGGTGACGCCGTGGCCATCGAACCGGCGATGTGCTGTGGGCACTGTGATCAGTGCCGGATCGGGCGCATGAACACCTGTCGCAACCTGCGTTTCCTGGGCTGTCCTGGCCAGGCGGAAGGCTGTCTGGCCGAGTATCTGGTGATGCCGGCCAGCAGTTGCATTCCCCTGCCGTCTGGAGTCGATGCCGAACAGGCCGCCCTGAGCGAGCCTCTGGCCATCTCCCTCTATGCCCTGCGCCGGGCCGCCTTGTCGCCCCAGACCACCGTCGGCATCTTCGGTTATGGTCCCATCGGCATGGGGGTCCATCTGATGATGACGGCCCATGGCTGCTGCGCTCCCTGGATCAGTGAGCCCCTGGCTGAGCGCCGTCGTCTGGCCCAGGGGCAGGGGGCGGCCGGGGTCCATCCCCCTGAGCAGATCGAAGCGGCAGTGCCGGCTGCTGTGCCCGAGTTGTTGGATGTGGCCTTCGAGTGCTGCGGCGAGCAGGAGGCGCTTGATCAGGCCTTGCGCCTGCTCAAGCCCGGTGGCACCCTGATGTTGATCGGCATTCCGCCGACCCTCGACAACTGGTCAATGCCGGTGGACCTGATGCGTCACCGTGAGATCACGGTGCGTAATGTCCGGCGTCAATGCGGCTGCGTGGAAGACACTTTGCACTTGATCGCAGCTGGTCGTATCGATACCGAGGCCATGATCAGCCACCGCCTGCCCTTTGCCGCCACTGCCCAGGCCTTCGACATGGTGGCCGATTATCGCGATGGCGTGATGAAGGCGATGGTTGAGGTGAGCAATGGGACATGAACTGTCCGCGCTAACGGGAAGAAAGGCCACTGCTATGAAGCTGCTGATCGTTGTGAGTATGATCCTGCATTGCCTCAGCCTGACAGCCATCGGATTTATGTGGGCAAGTGACGAGTCCAGATACAAATCGGCTTTTGTGAAGATGATAGTCGACGATCCAGATGGGCTGATGCATGCTATTGAGGCGGCGACCATCGCCAATCATAAGAAAAGGTTTCATCAGATATATTTGGACCTGGGCCTTGAGTTTGAAAAAGAGCCGACCACCATCGCTGAAATGCTCCAGCCCCTGGTGGATCTCGCGGAAAGCTTCGATCAGGAGTCACTGGAGTTGGAGTCTGATCAGCTGCCAGACCAAGAAGATGAATCGGACCACAGACAGGATCATAGGGGGGATATCCCAGACTAAGAGTCTGCCTGGGATGGACCGACAGCCGGGGCGGCGGCAGTGCACCTGTGCTACGGCTCGTTGATACCGCGACTCGTGATCATGTATGGCGAGAAAAGAGCGCCAGCGGGGTGCGGCGATGATGCCGCCGCCCCGGCCTATCCCGGACAGGCGGCTGCAAGCATCAACACCAAGCGTCCAGCAAGTCAGCAATCTCGGTGCGGGGCCGGGCCAGGGTCACCGTATCGCCATCGATCACCACCTCGGCTGGCAGGGGGCGGAGGTTGTAGGTCGAGGCCATGCTCATGCCGTAGGCGCCGGCGCAGCCGATGGCCAGGATGTCGCCGGGCTGGGGCAGGGGCAGACTGCGGTCACGGGCGAAGATGTCCCCCGATTCGCAGATGTTGCCCACCACATCGACCACCTGGGGTGGGGCCTCGGGGCGGCTGATATTGGTGATCGGGTGGTAGCTACCATACATGCAGGGCCGCACCAGATGGTTGAAGCCGGTATCGGTGCCGACGAAGGTGCGGGCCGGATGGCCGTCCTCGGCGGGGTTGGTCTTGACGCTGGTGACGGTGGTATAGAGGGTGCCGGCCTCGGCCACCGGAAAGCGGCCCGGCTCCAGGCGCAGCTCCAGGCGTCGGCCATACGACGCGCAGAAGTCCTCCATCAGGGCCGCAGCCCGGGCTCCCAGGGCCGGCAGATCAATGCCCTGCTGGTCTTCGCGGTAGGGGATGCCGATGCCGCCGCCGAAGTCGATGAAGCGCAGATGGGTCAGACGGGCGGCGATCTCCAGGATGACCTGCATGGCCGCGACGAAGGCCTCGGCATCCAGGCTGCCGGAACCGATGTGCATGTGGCAACCGACCACCCTCAGATCGCTGTCGCGCTCAATGGCCAGGACCTCATCGACCTGACTGTGATGGATGCCAAACTTGGTCAGGGGTCCGGCGGTCAGGGTCTTGGCGTGCTCACTGTCGCCGATACGGGGATTGAAGCGCACGGCGGCCTCGGTGGCCCCGGCCGCCGCCAGAGCGGCCAAGCGATCGAGGCTGCCGCAGGTGATGAGTACCCCCTGGTCCATGGCCTGACGCATCTCGGCGTCGGTCATGTTGTTTTCGGTATAGAGGATGTCCTGGGGCCGGATGCCCAGACGCAGGGCCATCGCCACCTCGCCGGGGCTGACAGCATCAATGCCGAAGCCGGCTGCGCTGAGGGTGCGGACTACCGGCGGACAGGGATTGGCCTTGATGGCATACAGAAAACGGGTCGGCTGATAGCAGAAGGCCGCCTGGATGGCCGCCGCCTGCTGGCGGATCAGGCCGAGATCGTAGACATAGAGGGGGCTGCCGTAGGTGTTCAGGAGGTCGCTGATGGAGACGGTCATGGTGGGGTCCTTGGCATGTGGTTGAGGCCCGGAGGCTAGGGCGCGGGTCGGGTATGCCAAGGTGGGATGTGGCAGCGGTTCAGGTTGTAGAATATCTCGAAATGCCTCTGCATCA
>SLQH01000361.1 GCA_007131555.1 Planctomycetota bacterium
CGAAGCACCGGGCCTTGGCCCGCGTGCCGGCGCGGACCAGCGCTTGCCAGACCCGGGCAGCGGGCCAGGATTCCCACAACACCAACGAGTCTGCTGAATTGGGGAGACGCGATGACGGCACGGCGCATTGACGGCCAGGAGGTCGCTCGGGCACGACACCAGGATATTGCCCGCCGCAGCCAGGCCGTGACCAAAGCGCGGGGGCGTCCGCCCTGTCTGGCGGCGTTGTCCATAGGCGATGATCATGCCTGGCGGGTCTATCAACGACGTCAGCGCCGCCTCTGCGGACAATTGGGCCTGAACTATCATGATGCCTCTCTGCCCGCCGACTGCCCTCAGGACCAGTTGTTGGCGGCCATCGACCAGCTCAATGCCGACGAGGCCATAGACGGCATCATCATCCAGGCCCCATTGCCTGCGGGCTGCGCCACCGATGTCATCCAGGAACGACTGTGCCCGATCAAGGACGTCGAGGGCATCAATCCCGCCAATCTCGGCCTGGTAGTGGCCGGTCGCGATGGCTTCGCCCCCTGCACTGCCCGAGCCGCCTGGACCCTGGCCCAGGCAGCGGCCACGGATGTGCGCGGCATGGAGGCAGTGGTGGTGGGGGCATCGGTCATCGTCGGTCGGCCGGTGGCCCAGTTGCTGCTCGCTGCCGAGGCCACGGTCAGCGTATGCCATATCGCTACCCGCGACCTGGCCTTCCATACCCGACGCGCCGACTTGCTGGTGGTTGCGGTCGGCAAGGCTGGTCTGATCACTGCCGACATGGTCCGACCAGGGGCCATTGTCATTGATGTCGGCATCAATCGCATCGTCGATGCCGCAGGCCAGGCCCAGACCGTGGGGGATGTCGATCCAGGAGTCTGGGAGGTTGCCGGAGCACTCACCCCGGTACCAGGCGGCGTTGGCTCCCTGACCACCACCATCCTGGTTGAAAACACCGTCGCTGCAGCTGAGCGCCGCTAACGTTCTGAACTCGCCATGAGCCTGTCAGCAATAGGCCGACACATCGCCTAGCATGACCTTGTCGACCCCGGACTCGCCAGTAAGCACTGCCCGTCACAAACCCACCACGGAGCACCGGGCCTTGGCCCGCGTGCAGCCGCGTGGATGCCATGCCTTCGCCGAACCCCAACCCGGACGTCGGCATGATGACCGTAATACGGCATGTGGATACCGAGACTCGTGAGCATGAGCGGCGAGAGCGCCAGCAGGATGCGGCGATGCATGGTGACGCCCCAGCCTATACCGGTCGCAAGGATCAAGGCCAAGCCAAGCAGTACGTCAGTCTATTCCTGACTGGCTCCCAGCGACCGCTCCAAGGCCGTCAACAGATCATCAATCACCGAACGGGGTGCTGTAAGGGGCGGAAACAGGTACATGGTGTCGCCAAGGTTGCGCAACAGGGCACCGTGCTGCACGGCTCGCTGGTAGACCTGGAAACCCGTGCGATGCAATGGGTCAAGAGCGGAGCCATCAGGTACCCGTAGATCAACAGCGGCCATCATGCCGATCCCGCGCACGCCCTCCAGATCAGGACGTCGGGCCGCCATGGCGGCCAGGGCCTGCCGCATGTAGCGGCCATTGTCGGCGACATTATCCAGCACCTGATCGGCAGCGAAGACATCTAGGGCGGCATTGGCCACAGCGACCGCCAGGGCATTACCGGTATAGGTATTGGAGTGCATGAAGGCCCGATGGCTATGATAATCGGCCAAGAATATATCATAGATGGCATCGGGCACCAGCACCGCAGCCATCGGCAGGGTGCCGGCGGTGAGCCCCTTGGAGACGATGGCGATATCAGGCAGGACGCCGCTCAGATGACTGGCCAACATGGTGCCGCAACGCCCCATGCCGGCGGCAATCTCATCAGCAACCAGATAGACCTCATGGGCATCCGCCCAGGCCCGCAGACGCCGGAGCAGATCGGGATCGTACACCAACATGCCCCCAGCACCCTGGAGGATCGGCTCATAGACGATGGCCGCCAGATGGTCGGCAAGCGGGGCCAACTGGGCTTCAATGACCGGCCAGGCGTCACCCGCATCGCCCCAGCGGGGGTCCTCTGGACCACAGCGATACGGCAGGGGTCCGAGCATGGTCACCGGAAACATCAACTCAGCATAGTGCTGCTTGTAAAGATCACAGTCACCCAAGGCCAGACAGGCCACGGTTTCACCATGATAGCCATTGCGCAACGCCGCCAGGGTCGTGCGCTGGGGTCGACCATTCTGCATCTGAGCCTGAATGGCCATCTTGAGGCCAATCTCCACACCATTGGAACCGTTATCGGTCAGAAAGACCTTGCCGAAATGTCCCGGCCGCCGGCCAGGGGCGGCCTGCGGTCCCCATTCTGCAACGCTGGCACCGTTGGCCATCGCCAACAAACGTTCGCAGAGACGGACCACCCCCTCATTGGTGGTATTGGCCTGAATCACATGGCAAAAACGCTCCATCTGAGAGGCCAGAGCCGCCGTCACATGGGGATGACGATGTCCCAGCGCCGCACACCACCACGAGGAGATGCCATCGATCACTCGGCGACCATCAGCCAGGTCCAGATAACAGCCCTCAGCACCAACAATCGACAAAGGGGGGAAACCGTGATAGTCCTGCATCTGCGAACAAGGATGCCACAGGACATCCAGATCGCGCGCTGCCAACGATTGCTGCGACATGTCTTCCATGCGCGGCATCTTGACACCAGAAATCCACGAGCCAAGACGCAATGCCCACCCCGAAGCGCGGTTCAGCGAGCACCGGATCCGGATAAGCCCTGATCCAAAGGGTCACAACCCACCGGACCAGGGCTACACTACACAGCGGCAATCAGGCCACCACCTTCTCGTTGGCACAAGACCAGCATGCCGATGGGGTGTATACACGTCAAAACAACCGTATCACGGCGTTTTTTTTGGGAGGTAGGGTCATAGTCAAGAGACTGGTTTGATCGAACATGTCCCAACCATCCGAGGTCTCATGACCGGGAGCACTATCAGACCAGGATCATTCACGATCAGGATGGGAGACCTGGCGCACTGGCCAAGCGGTGCTGCTTTCAACCGAGAAGCCCCCCACCACAGCGTCACCCTCCAAAATAAAACCCGCAGTGAAAGCGGCGCTATCGACCTGAAACCGCAGCTCTTGCTGATTGACATGTCCCTCTACCAGCCACGTGGCGACCTCGCCTGGCCAAGCAAGCAGCTTCCAGGCCCGCAGCTCCATTTCCCAAGCAGCCCCCACCACATCTTGATGCACATATGAGCCCTCTAGGCGCCGACTGTCACCACTGATGATGACTATAACAAAGAGGCGCTCACTTGTCCAGTCGCCCCCTATCGCCGGCGAATGCCGGCTATGTTCAATCTGGCAATGGATGCGTCACGCCTGCCGGCCCAGTGCCCCCGCGTTCCCGCTTGATGTCCCTTCGGCACGTCGCAGCATCATGATAAGCGTAATCCGCAACGGCCAGGGCATTGAAGAC
>SLQH01000369.1 GCA_007131555.1 Planctomycetota bacterium
AAGAAAGCCTGGCTGAAGATGTGGTAGCCAACCGTGGTGGTGGAGCCATCGGGACCGCCTTCAGTCATCATGAATGCCATTTCGAAGCCACCCTGCAATCCGGCGATCATGCCCATCACGAAGATAAAAAAGGTGGTGGGGGCGATCATCGGCCAGGTGATGTCCTTGAACTGACGCCACCGACCGGCCCCGTCGATCTCGGCCGCCTCATAGAGTTCGGTCGGGACCCCGGCCAGGGCGGCGAGGTAGAGGATCATGTTGGCGCCACCCATGAAGGTCCAGACATTCATGAACACCAGGGCCGGCTTGGCGGTATAGAACTCACCACCGGTCATGCGATTGGCCTGGAATGCCAGGGCAAAGCCGATCACGGCGACGACCAGGGCCATGGCCGCACCCAGACCCAGCCAGGCCGGACGGGGCAGATGGCGCAAACGCAGCCACAGCGGACTCAGCACCAGGCAGATCACAATGGTCAATACCAAGCCGACCATGATCGACGGGAACGACCAGGCATCCTGCAGCCAGTCGGGCATGGCATCCATGCCGATGGTCTGCGCCCCCACCAGCCAGCGCCCGAGGTTGACCACGGGCAGCAGCAAGGCGTTGACCAGACCCGCCTCCTTGTTGTACATCACCTTCCATAGCAGGAACAGAGCCACGCCATTGGTGATCGACGGCAGGTAGTAGGCCGTGCGATAGGCGATCACAGCTCTGAGCTTCTGCGACAGCATCACCGCCAGAAACAGCGATCCGGCCATGCTCAGGGGCAGGCCCAGCATGAATACCAGGGTATTGAGCAGATAGTACCAGAACTGGCGATCGGCCAGGATGACATTGAAATTATCAAAACCGACGAAGCGGGCGGTGGTGAACGGATCCCACTCAAAGAAGGCCAGGACCAGGGTGAAGATCACCGGAACCAAGGTGAACACCGCGAAGATCGCCATGTTGGGAGCAAAAAAAGCCAGGGCCCTGGCCACCTGGGGCCAGCGTTTACGGACATTGTCGGCCGGTTCAGACATCGGCATTCTCCCGTAGACGATCACGACGGGTCATGTAGGCCATCACCATGAAGAAGCCAGCCACCAGGACCGCACACAACAGCACATGCCATTGCGGCCAGAAGGAACGCTGGACCCCCTCCTCGCGCAGACCACTATCATAGGCCGCCTGCAAACGGTCGATATAATGATCGGCCAGCAACTGGCCGATGCCATCGCGTGATGTGGCGATGGCGTCCTCATCGCTGAAGAAGTTCTCGAAGGCAGCATACGACAAGGGATCACCAGCCTGGTCATCCTGCAGCAGGGCGACCCGCGACAGACGGGTCCCGATGGCGTTGTCGGCGTCGCGCTTGTTGGTGCGATGATTGTTGACCGGCCAACGAGGGCGGGGATGGAGGTTTTCAAGGCTGCCCAGTTCATGAGCCACCGGACGATTGGCGGCCTCCTCAGGAAAGTTGGGGTCGACACTGGCCAGATAACGCCGGGCCACCGCCTCATCGGCCCCCATGCCATCCTCGACCATCAGCACGGTATTGAAATCCTCGTTCATGAGCAGGAACTCCAGGAAGCGGAAGGCCTGCTCGCGATGTTCCGGCGGGGTGGAGGAGGACATGAAGCTCAAACGACCACCAAGGCGATTGGCATAGCCTCGCAAGGGAGCGATCTTGAGATGCAGCAGTTCATCGTCATCAGCACCGGCAGCGCGCGCGGCAGCCAAGGCCTCATGGCGGGCCTGCTCACCCCAGGCACCATCCCGCTGCTCCGCAGCCAGGCCGCGCTCCTGCCAGTCCTGCCATTGCTCGTAGGGCACCCAGCGCGGCAGGCGCAGCAGGCGCCAATCGAAACCGCACTCAGCCCGGACCTGACCAACGAACCAACGCCCGGTCATGAACATGCCCTGGGTGCCGGCCTTGAAGGCGTTGCCCCAACCACCGGCAAAACCACCGCCGGCCACGGCCATCTGCTCAGCATCACTGCGCGACGGCGCCCCTCTGATCACATGGGTCAGATCATAGTTGAACTGGAACACCGTCTGCAGGGCATGGCGATTGGGATAGAGGGTGATGGCGTTGTGGTCATCAACCTGCCAGGCGGCGATGGCGCTCTCCCAGTCAAGGCCATCAAGCCCCAAGCGACGACGGTCCTCAGCGTCCATGGCGGCAAACTCTTCGGAATCATGGCCACGATGGCTGTACGCGACCTGCAGGTACAGCACGTCTCGATCGGGCGTGTCACCGCCAAAGCTCAGAAAGCGCCCGGTCTCAGGAGAACGGCGATGCAAGGCCCGGGCGATGGCCGCGTAGTCCCACCAGGTCCAGTGCAGCCAGGGCTCCGGCGGCATGGCCTCGCCCCGGGCCTCACGTTCCTGACGGACCTGCTGATAGTGGGTTCGGTTGAACCACACCATGGGGATATCCATGTTGTTGGGCACCCCGTACCACAGCCAACGGTCGAGGGGATCCATGCCCTCCTGCCAGTCGGGATTGGGCAGGCGCAGACCATCAAGGCGGGCCGCCCAACTGCGCGTGGTGATATCATAGCCCTGTTCATCGCGCAAACGCTTGAGATGCTCGTTGAGGGGCAGGGCGATGCCCTTCTGGGCATACATCCGCAAGTCTTCATCCTGAAAGGAATCGAGGATATAGGGGGCCGCCAGGGCCGCCGACTGGGTCGGCACACTCCGGTAGTCACTACCGCCAGGAATCAATTCGACCCGCAGACGTTCCGCTTCATAGTAGCGGTTGAAGATGTTCATCTGCTCGGCCCGAGCCGGGTTGCGGTCGGTACCGTAGGTGATGACGGTATAGGCGCCACCCTCGCTGATGTCCTCGGGATAGAACTCGGCGACATGGCGGTTGTAGAGATACCAGGGGACGATCAGCACCACCAGGGCGGCGATGATCCACGGCAGTTCCGAGCGGGTCCGCAACGATTCCTTGGTCATAGGCTCCTGCCCCAGGCCGTCACGACGGCCTCGTCGTCATGGCGAAGGGAGGAACCCTAGACGGCTGCCGGCGGCTGGCAATGGCCGACCGCCCGGACGTGCATCGGCGTCTGATGTGCGTCTGGACCGCGTCAGCAACTGACGTTGATCAAGCCACCGCCACAACGGCCACCGGCTGGGCTGCCACCACGCTGATCATAGCCTTTGGCCCGATCACGGTCCTGACCAGCAACGGTGGCCAACAGATCACTGACAATGCCGTGATGGATGCGCATCAGATGGCGATTTTCATCGCTGCGCCGCTGCAGGGCCGACACCGTGGCCACCAGTTCATCGACCGTGGTCACAAACCGATCCCCGATGATCTTGGTGGCCATCTCGCGCAGGTCGCTGATGCGCGCCGGCCGCTCCAATTGCAATTGGCGACCGCAGGCGCGCAGGATCTCGTCGCGCATCCGCCGCTGACCAGCCGCGCTGCGCAACAACTCGTCCTGCTGCCGTATGACCGCCGTCAGATCTTCGAAACGGCC
>SLQH01000112.1 GCA_007131555.1 Planctomycetota bacterium
ATCAATGACGGCGCTCAGCCGCGCGCAACCGAGCAGGGTATGGCCCAACAGGTTGCCGCGGGTGGTGTAGGTCGGAGCCGCCTCCCAGTTGAGCTCGTCGATCTTGCCCAGGTCATGGACCAGGGCTCCGGTCACCAAGAGGTCCCGATCGGCATCAGGATAAACACCCGCAACGGCTGCCGCCAGCTCTGCCACCATCACCGCATGCTCCAACAGACCACCAGGACGGGCATGATGGAGACTGGTGGCCGCCGGAGCGGCGGCAAAGCGCTGGCGCACAGCCCCGGCGGCAAACAGGCCGTCGAGGACCCGGCGCAGCCAGATGTTGTCGATACTGGCGATCAGACGATCCAAGTGGGCGAGGGCCTCAGCCTGATCACTGATGGCAGCGGGCAGGAAATCCTCAATCTGACGACCATCTGGCGGAGCCTCATCGACGGTCTGGGCCACGATTTGCAGACGGTCGCGATGACGCTGGACCCGCCCGCTGATGGCCACCAAAGGCTGCTCACGCAGGCGCTGGTGCTGTTCAGCATCCGCCCGCCAACTGATAAAGCCCATGGTACCGCTGCGGTCACGTATCTCACCGAGCAAAAAGGCCTCTCCCTGGGCATTCTGCCGTAGCAGACAGGAGGTCAGCAGGAACACCCCTTCAACAGCATCTCCCTCGTTGAGGAGGCCAATGCGGGGGGCTTGGGGATCTGGCATGGGCATCAGCGTATCGGGCCCCGTCTGCGGCCCAAGCAAAGATGGGGCGCCCCAAAAGAGACGTGCCACAGCACCGGGATAAGGCCGTATCAACGCCTAGGAGCCTGTAAGGAATAGACTGATACGTCGCCTGGCTTGGCCTTTTCGGCGACGTTACGAAAGCACACGAAGCGCCTGAAATGTTCCGGGCGCCATCAACGCCCAGCGCCCCACACGGAGCACCGGGCCTTGGCCCGTGTGCATTGGCGGCCAGTGACCCTTGAGACCGGCATAGGCCGGGGCGGCGGCATCATCACCGCACCCCGCTGGCGCTCTTTTCTCGCCGTACATGATCACGAGTCGCGGTATCTACGAGCCGTAGCCCAGATGCCCTGCCGCCGATCTGACTGATACGTGACGAAAGCATGGGAAACGCGCGTAGGCACGCGGGCCAAGGCCCGGTGCTCCGTGATCCTAAAAACGCCAGTTGGGCTATAGGGCTGCTATTCAAGCGGATATGCGCAACCAGAACCGGTTCACCTTATGAGCGAAAGCCCGAATCAGTCTCGATCGCCTTGTACAGCAACCCTATAGCCTCCAGCCTCCAGCCTACAGCCGGATTGAGGATGACTCATGTGATCGCCAGAGGTCTGCCCTGCGCCCCTTGCGATAGCGGCACGCGCCCTATCATGCCCAGGGCCGATGGTCTGCTCCGGCATCCGAGTCGGACTCGCAAGACCGGTCTTCCCTCGTCCTTCTCCTGGAGGATTGTGTGCGTTGTGTCCGTTCGATCGTGATCGCCTGGGCCTTGGCATCCTGGCATGGCATGGAGATGCCGGCCCAGGAGGAGGGCGGCGCTCCGACTGATGACGTGGTGGTCGAGGTGCGCATCAAGGGAACGCGGCGCTACCATGAGAACCGGGCCCTGAGCCAACTCATGACCCGCCCCGGCATGAGCGTCCAGGCGGCCCTGCGTCAGGGTCGCGAGGATGTCGCCCATCTTGAACGTCTCGGACCGTTCACCAATGTCGCCAAACGTCTCGAGCCGGCTCCCGGTGGCGGGGTGCGGATCGTATTTACGGTCCAGGAACAGCCCTACATCGGCGACATCATCCTGCGTGGGGTGTCCCGCTTCGGACGGGGCGGTCTGCTGCGCCGCCTGCACCTACAAAGAGGCACCTATCTCAATCCCCTGTTGATGGAAACCGATCGCCGCCTGATTGAGCGGCACTTTCGCGAGCGTCATTTCCCGCAGGTGTCGGTTTCAGTGCGCCATGTCGTCGATCCGATGACGGGCATCGCCACCATCATTTTCGACGTCGACCACGGCCCCCATGTCAAGGTCGGTGATGTCCTCTACCGAGGCCTGCCCCCTGAGATCAGTCGCCGCCGACTCAATCATGATCTCATCAACCGGGCCGGCAATCAGCGTCGCAATCTCGTCAACCGTCCTGGGCAGCCCTTCATCGTTGATGAACTGGAATGGGATGCTGGGTCAGTGGCCGGGGCCCTGCATGATCTGGGCTTCCTGGATGCTCGCACAGTGAATATCCAGCTGCATGACTTCGATCGGGTTCCCAGCTATGAGGCCCGGTCCCGCCGCGGCCCGGTACTGGCCCCTGACGGCCAACTCGACAACCGCAAGGTCATCGTCTTCCATGTTGAACCCGGCCCTCGCTACGTCCTTGGCGACGTGACGTTCGTCCTGGAAGGTGACATCCCGCGCGATCTGGTCAGTGCCGCCGACTTGCGTCAGGCCTTCGGTCTGGCCTCAGGTCAGGTCTTCGTCCCCCAGGAGATCGAACGGGCCAAGCTCAGGGCCTTGGCCCTGCTGCGCGAACATGGCTATGCCCAGGCGCGTTTTGATGACCACCTTGATCGCGATCGCCTGATCGACATGGACAGCCACCGGATTGATCTGGCCCTACGCCTGATTCCTGGCCGTCGCTACCGGGTGCGCCGCATTGACATCTCCGGCAATGTCATCACCCGTGATGGCGTCCTACGAGGTCCTCTGGCCCTGCAGCCCGGCAAGATCTGGGCCGACCGCGACCGTCAGATCTCGCTGCGCGAGCTCAACCGCAGCGGCCTGTTCAGCAACGAACCGATGGAGCGGCCTCGGATCACGCCCCGCTTCGACACTGCTCGTCCGGCTCCCGACCTCGCCGGGGTCGATGACATTGACGTGGAGATCCAGGTCCGGGAGACCTCGACCGGCAGCGTGCGCCTCGACATCGGCTGGAGCACGGCCACCGGCATCGCTGGCCAGATAGACTACACGGAACGCAACCTCAACCTCTTGGGACTGGTCTCCAGCCAGCACTGGCGCGGTGGCGGTCAGATTCTCAATGCCGGGGTCAAGTATGACGAAGAGCGGCAATCGGTCTTCGCCCGCTGGACCAATCCGCGCCTCTTCGATGGCCCCTATGGGCTGAGTGTCAACTTTGAACGCAGTGATGCGTCATTCCGCGACTGGGACCAGACCCGCTACATCACCGGCCTGCGCCTGTCACGACGTTTCTTGGACAACAACCTCAATCTGACCAGTTTCTATCGTTATACCGATCTGAAGATATCCGATGTCGATGACGGCGCTCCGGATGATGTGCGTGATGGCAAGTATCATCTCAATACGATCGGCCTCAATCAGACCTACGACCGTCTTGATCACCCCCTGTTCCCGACCCGCGGCCTGCGTATCAGCCTGGAGCAGGCCCTGTCGGGGCAGATCGCCGCCTCGTCCTTTGACTATCTTGACCTCGAAGTCCGCGCCAGCGCCTATCTCCCCCTGGCC
>SLQH01000273.1 GCA_007131555.1 Planctomycetota bacterium
GCCATTTGTCTCGGTAAATGCGAACTCGTGCGACACCCACTATGACGCAACAATACGCACCCCATCGCCTTCAGTTCTTTCAACAGTGCCGTTCGTTTCACGGAACCACCAGTTCGCCTGTCTGACGAACGCATGGAATGGCGCCGCTTTCCAGTTCCTGCTGGATATCCCACAGGTTCTCCTCGAGTTCGACCAGAGAGGACCCTGGGTGCGATAGTCTGGATATTCTTCCAGCCAAGATACCCACATATCATCTTCCTGGTAATAAACATAGGGTGTCATGCGCATGTATAGTATCACCGTCGTTAAAGTCCATACGAAGATTTTCGTGGCTGTTTCATCTGTTCCAATCTACAATCAATTGTAGCATTAACAGGCGAAAAATCGGCCACAGATGCCATCTGTCCGCGCCAGCCAAACGCCGCCTCAACCGCCACTTCATGCCAATGATCTCTTGGGTTGACAAACGCAATGTAGAAAGCCGTATCCGCGAAAACTGTGTTCATCGTTTTTCGATGCCATACAAATAGTGGTCATGGTTCTCAGCGGCACCTTCGGGCAGACTGTGTGCCTTTCCCATCACCTCGGCATAACACTCGCCAAAAGAGAGGTCTTTTTCCTCACTGGAATCCGGCAGTTGTATTACCAATTCGATTTTGGCGGGTGCTCCTTCCGGAAGGTGTATCGGCTCATCCAGCACAATCGCCCCATTTCGGACATGTCCTCTCTACGTCATTTCTTTCGCTCGTGTGATTGTCATAAGAATTATGACGCGCCCCAAACCATCCACAACAACCAGAAAGGAGAACAACCCCATGCAGTACAGAGTCGTTTGGGAAATTGACCTTGACGCGAAATTCTTTGAAGATGCCGCGCGCCAGGCGCTGGGGATTCAACGCGACCCGGCATCCATTGCCACGTGCTTTATTGTCACGGACGAAAACGGCACGCGCCAGGAGATTGATCTTGGCGACAAAGACGCATAAGCGCAAAACCCTTTAACCTGAACCACAACAACCAGAAGGAGGTGATACCATGATGGTTTACTGTAAAATCGCGATATTTCGTGTTGTTGGCAAGGTAAAAATACAGAAATTTAGTGTCGTTACTTCTTTTACCGTTGATTTAATGTCGAATTAGCAATATGTTAAGCGCCGTGTATCTCTATCCCTGGTTCTTTGGCGCTATATCAGATATCTCCCGAATCGCATCTGTGTAGAAAAACAACATGCGCGGCGTCTCGCTCAATTCGATGGCTCGGGAATAGGCCTGGACAGCCTCGAACCGGTGGTCGTTGGCGCGATGCGCACGGCCGAGAAGGAAAGCGGTCATCTCACATCGGGGAGCGTCTTGTGCCAGTTTTTCGGCCAGTTCAAGAGCATCCTTGTTCCTATCGGTCGCCAGCAAATGGTTGGCCAAGCGTGTGAGTTCATTGCTGTCAGCCTTGTATTCGGTTCCGCCCTGCATTTCCTCGGCTCGAACCAGCATGGCGTCTAATCCAGAGGTCTCGTAAGCCTCGAACAGCGCCAATGCCCCCGGTTGCTTTGGCATCGGCGGGTCTTTGCCTTCGAGAACCATGTGAACCGCCTCGGCCATCTCACTTAAAGGCGCAGCCCCGGTGTTGTTCAAAAACACAATCGAGCGTCCCAATTCAGGGATGCGGTTGAAGAGCGTGTGGAAACCGTTGATGCCGCCCTCGTGTCCGGTCATGATGAGCCCGTTCCTTTGCCGCACCTGCCACCCGAAACCGTATTCCCCAAGACACGGCGTGAACATGCGCGTCTTACTCTCGGATCTGAGCAACTGTTCGGTGTTAAGCGCCTGATCAAACTTGTAGAGGTCCTCGACCGTGGAATAAAGCGCGCCAGCCGCGTACGGCTGCGTCATGTCAATGTATACAGTGTTTACGCAGGAACCGTCGAATCGTTTGTCGTATCCGGCGGCACGTTTCGCGAGCAATGGTTGTGGGGCATCATACCCGGAATCATTCATTCCGATCGGCTCAAAGATGTGATGGCGCAACAGGTTCTCGTATGATTCGCCAGTGATTTGCTCCAGAATGACTCCGAGCAGGAAATAACCGGAATTGCTGTAGCTGAATCTCGTCCCGGGCTCGAATAACAACTCCAGTTTGGAAAAACACGCATCAACAAACTCAGCAGGCTTGTAGGGATTGCGTATGGTTGTTCCGAACACAGGCATCTCGGTGTAGCCCACAATCCCGGATGTGTGATTCAAGAGGTGTTCGATCGTAATCCGGTCACCGGTTGATGCGGGGTAGTCTGGAAGATAGCGCGTGACTGGCGCAGCGAGATCGATCTGTCCCTGTTCGATAAACTGCATCACCAGTGTCGCTGTGAATGGTTTCGTAATTGACCCCAACCGGAATTTCGTGTCGGGGGTGTTGGGAATGCCCCACTCCATATTAGCAAGCCCGTAACCTTTCTTCAAGATGATCCGGCCGCAATTTGCGACAAGGGCGGAACCGTTGAACAAGCCCAATTCTTGATAGCGTGTCAGAATCGCGTCAATCTGGTCACACGCTTCAGCAGCCCTTGTATCGGGTGTTTTTGTAGTGTCCTTTTCATCGGGCACTGTCGGTGTAATATCCATTCTTTCCTTCCTCTCAAGAGTTGCAAAGCATTCTCACCTGTTTTTCCAATACCAGAAGTGTTTATGAAAGAGACTTTCTGAAGGCTTCCGCAATCGCTTCATCCATCTCTTCGATGGTGGAATGCACATTCGTTTTCAGCATACCAGCCGCTTCGGAGGCATTCAGCGTCTTGGGAAATATACGGATGGAGCCATCCGGCATGGTTTCGATATCCACCGTATCACCGGTCCGGATATTCAACGCCAGAAGAATTTCTTTCGGGACGGTTATCTGGCCGTTGTCAAGTATTGTGGTTGTCGTCATGTCTTTCGCTCCTGTGATTGATAACATGATTATAACACAGGCACCAGGCGCTGGAGATTCCGAAACATCCTAAGTTCTGCCTGCAAATTTTCATACCTATCGCAAAATTCCGACACGCTCACATCCGCGGCGCGAATAAGCCCTCGTAACGTGCCCCTGGCGACTTCCTTGTGCGCCGGAATTGACAGCGTGGCGATATGCCCTTCCTTTGTCATGACAATATGGCTGCCTTGTTGGCGGGCGACGCACCACCCCATTCGCTCAAATATTTTGACCACATCTCGATAGGTCAGCAGCGGAAGCGGTGGCATCAGATGGCCACCTCGACTTGACGCGTTTCCACAGTCAGCGGAAGCCCCTTTTCAGCGCGAACCTCAAGGCAAGCCTGAATGGCCTCCTGAATATTTTCAATCGCTTCTTCGCGTGTTTTCCCCTGGCTGATGCATCCAGGTATGGACGGGCACTCGACAACCCATACGCCGTCTTCGTCACGGTCAAGCGTAATATTAAATTTCATCGTGAACTCTCCTGTGCCTATTCATCATGTATTGACAACA
>SLQH01000466.1 GCA_007131555.1 Planctomycetota bacterium
CGAAGCTGATGGCGTGGCGGGGGCTGTGCAGTCGCCGTGAGGCCGAGCGCTTGATGGCCAACGGCGAGGTGATGGTCGATGGGGTTGTGGTGCGTGAGCCGGGCAGCAAGTGTCTGCCGGATGCCGTCATCACCCTGCGCTCACGGGGCCAACGCTGGCTTGCGCATCAGGTGTCGGTGCTGTTGCACAAGCCCTGCGGGGTGGTCAGTACCCAGCCTGAGGCAGATCAGGTGCCGGCCTGGCGTCTGCTGACCACGGCATCCGTGCACGCTGCTGCCGATCCGGCCGTGGTCCAGCGGGTGGTGGCCAAGCCCTGGACCCTGGCGGTGGCTGGCCGTCTGGATCGTGACAGTCGCGGTCTGCTGCTGCTGACCCAGGATGGCACCCTGGCCCGGCTGGTCACCGGTTCCGGCCGCATCGCCAAGCGCTATCGGGTGGAGTTGGCCGAGCCCGTCAACGATGATCAGCTGCACGCTCTCAATGGTGCCATGCGCCTGGACGACCGCCCTTTGCGGCCAATGCGGGTGACGCGACTGGGTCAGCGCTGCCTGGGCTTTGTCTTGCGCGAGGGTCGCAAGCATCAGATCCGCCGGGTCTGTGCGGCCCTGTCCCTGACGGTCACCGACCTGCTGCGCGAGGCCATCGGTCCGTGCCGTCTTGGTGATCTGCCGGTCGGTTGCTGGCGGCCGGTGGAGGAAGATGAGCTTCGCCAGTTGACCGCCGAGCAGGGACCGGCCCGATGACGGCCCAAACCTCAGATGATCCCTGGTCGGCAGTGGAACAACGCTATGGCGTGATGGTGCCCGACTTGCTGCGTCGTCTGCATGCCGATGGTTGTTGCGATCCCCATCATCCGGCCTTCATCCAACTGTCTGACCTGATGTGGCTGGGTCCGGTCCAGATATGTGATTGGCGGCCCCCGCCGGATCAGATCGCCGGTCTGGTGCCGTTTGCCGCTACTAGCAACCATGATCTCTGGTGCCTGTATCGCGACTGGGGTGATCAACGGGCTCCCCTGCCGGTGGTCTTCTGTCCGGAGGAGGACGAGGTGGCGCATCTTTTTGCCCCCGACTTCACCGGCTTCTGCTATCGCATGTTGCTGGAGGAGTACGCCTGCACCTGTCTGACCGAACACTATGATCTACCTCGTTCGCGGGCGGCGCTTGATGCCTATGCGGTGGCCATGGCTGTCTATCTGCCCGCGCCCTGGGCGGCCTGTCTTCGGGATCTGGCCCAGCGCCCCCTGGTCGGCGATGACAACGACTATTACGGTAGTGTGGATGAAGACGAACTGGCGCAGATCATCGCCCGTGATCTGGCCTATCCCCGTCTTGATGAGGAATTCGAGCATTATCTTGGCAACTGATCTGAAATACGGCTGGATCCTGTCAGGCCCAACGGCGTTCAGCAACGACGATCTGCAAACTGCCGATCTCCAGTTCAGCATACATCAAGATATTCCGCCCCTTTGGGGCTGGAGCAGAGCGGTCAAGGCGATGCTACTGGGCGGTCACGGGGCGCTGCGCAGGAGTCGTATCACTGCCTCTGCATCCTCGATCACCACCCTGAAGGGGCGAACCGTGACGGTTGGTAACGAGTCAGGCCCCGTTTCCTCAACCACCGTGTACACAAGCCCCCATCTCAGGATCGCCGTTGTTGTTGAGGCTCAGCCCGGCATGATGCGATTGAGGGCTCCGCAGTGGATGCAGGCGACCGTGTAGGGATGATCCTTGCGCTGCACGGTGAAGGGTTTGCCGCAGACTGCGCAGGCGACCCGCTTGAGGTCGCTTGGCGCCGGAGCGACATGCTGGCCGGTGTCGGGGGCCTCCTGACGTCCACCGCGGACGCTGCGCCGATGGCGGGCCGTGGTGAAGCGCTGGGTGCCCTTGGTGGGAGCGGCATCAAAGTATTGCGAGGTCTGGCGGGTATAGGGCTGGTCAGGGTGGTTCCAGGATGACGAGGGCCGTTGGTGACGGTCGGTCTCGGTGCGGGTGATGCTGCCGGTGGAAGGGCTGCTCAGGCGGGCGGTGCCGAAGAAGGGGGTCTGGTCGTCAGCTTGGGGCGGAGGGGCCTTGGTGGTGATGGCTTGGCGTGTGCCGCTGGGGGATGCGCTGTACTGTGCCGGGCCACTGCGGGGTTGCTGCCCGAGTTCGTGGACCAGACGATCAAGGGCCATGAGATCGATCGGTACATCAAGGATGGTATGGCAACCCTGCTGTGAGGCCTGGGCCGCCAGGGCCGGATCGACTTGTGAGTAGGGAGTGCAGAGGACGATGCGGATGTCAGGATCGCGACGGCGGAACTGACGCATCAGGGGCGGATCAGGGGTCTCGCAGACGAGGATCACGGCATCATAGGGACAGGAGCGATTGGCCCGGTCCTCAACGCTGTGCAGGGCCTGACGGGACTGGCTGCAGACTTCAGTGCGGCAATTGCGGCGCACCAGGAAGTCGGCCAGGGTCATGGCTTGCTCGTTGCGCTCATCGACGATCAGGATATGCATGGTAGCAGCAGTGTACCGAGGGAGCCCCTCTCTGCCAAGCGCTTATGCTGGGCCATCAGCGAGCGGCGGATCGCCTTCCTGAAGACACAGCAGGGTGCCCTGAGGGATAGGTCGTCCCCAGGTGCGCCATGTTCCTCCATTGCGCAAGGGCAGGATGACAGGTCCCTCATCGGCGGCGGTGATCAGGTTGCGGAGGGCGGGCGGATGGGCCAGTTGGCGGCTGAGCAGATCAAGGATCTCACCACCGCTGTGGCGCCCGGCGACCGTGATCTCGGCTAGGCCTTTCATGTGATCGTTGATCATCAGCAGACGACCCTGGCGATCGAGAATCAGTACCGCCAAGGGCAGGTTGGCCAGCAAGGAGACCAGCAGCTCAGCCGGAAAGCGACCACCCAGGATTTCCGAGGACGATTCATCGGCGGCCACCGCCGGAGCTTCGTCGATGGCGTCTGGCGTCTGGGCTGGGCTCAGCGGTGCTGGTTGATGGCGGTCCTCCAGGACCAGGCTGGTGGTGCCGATGGTGATGATGTCTCCGAGCCGCAAGCGCTTGCGTTCATCAATGCGATGTCCGTTGACCCGGGTGCCATTGCTGCTGTTGAGGTCCTCGATCATCACCCCGTCCTCATCGCAGCTGATGCGGGCATGACGCCGGCTGGCCAGGGCATCGCCCACCGAGATGCCGCTGTCCTCGATGTGGCGTCCCAGGGTCACGGTTGCGGTGAGGGGGTGGATCTCCCCCCTGATCTCCCCCTGGACCGCACGCAGACGATAGGTGGTCATGACGATTGGGCCTCGACGCTCGTTGGCTGGGTCAGGTCATTGATCAGGCGGGTCAGGGCGATGGGGGAGTACGGTTTGGTGACAAAGGCGCTGGCTCCCAGGGCCAAGCCCCGTTGCTGATCCTCGTCCATGCCTTTGGCGGTCAGGAAGACGATGGCGCAGGGCAGATGACCGAGTTCCTGGCGCAGGGTCTCAACCACGGCAAAGCCGTCGAGATGGGGCATGATGATGTCCAGCAGGGCGAGGTCGAAGGGAGCGTTGCGCAAGGCTTCCAGGGCCTCGCGGCCATCACGGGCCGTGGTCACCTGATGGCCGGCATGGTAGAGGGCGAAGTCCAGCGAGCGCAGGATGTAGGGTTCGTCGTCAGCGATCAGGATGCGGCTCATGACGGATCCGGTGAGGGCATGGAGGTGGACTCGAAGCGGGCGGTCTCGGCCTGGACCGGTCGCGGCAGACGCAGGGTGAAACGGGCCCCAGGCGGCTGATGGGGATCGTCGCAGAGCAGTTCGCCACCATGGTGCTGGACGATCTGCCGACTGATGGCCAGACCCAGGCCGGTGCCGCTGTTGGGATCACGAGGTTGATCCGGATCGGTGCGGCGGGAGAAGAAGTCGAAGACCAGTTCGCGGTCTTCATCCGGGATGCCCGGACCATCGTCTTCGATGCAGCAGGTGAACGACCGTTCGTCGTGCCGGGTATCGATGATCACGGTGCCGTCTTGGGGACTGAACTTGATGGCGTTGGAACAGATGTTGAGCAGGACCTGGCGGAGGCGGTCGCGGTCACCGATCAGAGGACAGGGCCCATCATGATGGTGGAGGCTGAGGCTGAGGTTCTTGGCCTTGATCTGTGGCCGTAGCACCTCCACAACGTGGTCGACCGAGGCGGTCATATCATGTTCGACCGGGTGCCAGGCCATCCGTCCGCTTTCGATGTGGGCCAGATCGAGGATGTCGTTGATCAAGCGCCCCAGGCGTTCGCTCTCCTGGACGATGATGCCCAGGAATTCGCGCCGGTCGCTGGCCTCGGTATCGGGATAGGCCAGCAACAGTTCGCTGTAGCTGCGGATGCTGGTCAAGGGGGTGCGCAGTTCGTGGCTGACGGCGGTCAGCCAGTGGCGTCGGGTCTGGTCGTGGGAGCGCAGGCGTTGGCCGCGGTCCTGCAACTGCTGGTGCTGGAGGCGGATCTCAAGCTCAAGCAGGCGTTGATCGGTGACGTCCTGCTCGATCAGGCTCAGCCCCCGCATCTGGCGATGGCGGTTGAACAGGGGGCGGATGGTCACCCGGACCGAACGGTTGCTCGACGGCAGGCGCTGTTCCAGGGTCATCGGGCTGAAGCGTGCCAGGACCCGACGCAGGGCGTCGTCCAGCGACGGATCGCAGCGATGGCGCATGGCCTGGCCGATCTCCTTGCCGATCAGGTACGGGCCGTACAGACGCAGGGCCTGACGGTTGGCTCGCAGGACGGTGCCATCGATGTCGGCAATGATCACCGCCTGTTCCAGGACGTCGAAGAGGTCGTCACTGTGGCTGGCGTTGTCATCACGGCTCGTCAATCGTGCTGTGATCTCATTGTCGGGCAGGCCGCGCAGCAGGGCCAGGGTCAGGCCTGAGAGATCATCGCCGAGGATTTCGATCACCAGCTCCAGGCGCAGATCGTGGCCGTCGCTGTGCTGGGCGGTGACCGTGTAGCAGCCAGGAGCAGGCAGCGTGGAAGCGAGCTCTGGTATCAGGTCCTGCAAGCGGCGCTGGCCGACCAGATCTTCAGCCCGATAGCCGAGCAGGCGACGGCCACCCTGATACCAGGCGGTGATCACGCCATCGCCATCAATCAGGCACGGAGCCATGTCGGGCAGGGCATCAAGGACGTTGTGGGCCAGGGAGACGCTCATGGATGGGCACAGCATATCCCCGCGATCTGCATGTAAAGATCTGATTCAGGGCCGGGGTGCCACTAGGAGTCTGTAAGGGATAGCGACCGAGCATGGCGCAGTGCATTTTCGAGTCCGGATTTCGTCGAAAACCGCAGCCATAGCCGTAGCTATGGTGAGGATTTCGGCGGAATCGGGGCCGAAAAGGCCAAGCCAGGCGACGTGTCAGTCTATTCCTTACAGGCTCCTAGCAGGCTGCTGGAGAACAGCTGGCGCGCTCAGGCGATGCGCATGCCCGGCTTGGCCCCGCTGTCCGGGGCCAGGAGCCACAGTTGGTCACCGCCGGGGCCGGCGGCCAGGATCATGCCCTCGCTGGTGCCGAAGCGCATGGTGCGCGGGGCCAGATTGGCCACGCAGACCACCAGGCGACCGATCAGGCTGGCCGGATCGTAGGCCTCCTTGATGCCGGCGAAGACCGTGCGCTGGCCGTGATCGCCCAGGTCCAGGGTCAACTTGAGCAGCTTGCGGGCCTCGGGGATGACCTCGGCCATGCGGATGGCCGCAACCCGCAGATCGACGGCGCTGAAGCGCTCATAGTCGATCTGCTCGGCGATGGGATCCTGGGGGTCCATGATCTTGGTGGTATGGATGCCACGGTCATTGGTCGGCGTGGCAGTGGAGCTGGCGGCAACGCGGGTGGTCGGGGCCTCGCTGGCCTCCTGCTGCGAGGTCGTGATCATGGCCTGGACCTTGGCCGGATCGACCCGTGTGACGAGATGCTGGAAGGGCGCCACGGCAGTGCCGTTGATCGGGGTCTGGGCGTCATCCCAGCAGGTGATGGGCCGTCCCAGCAGCTCGCCCACGGCGCTGGCCAGGCGGGGCAGGACCGGGGCCAGATAGACCATCAACTGGCGGAACAGGTTGAGAGCCACGCTGCAGACCGCGATCAGTTCCTCCTGACGGGCAGGGTCCTTGCGCAGGGTCCAGGGAGCCTGCCGTTCAACGTATTCATTGGCGGCATCAGCCAGGGCCATGATGCGGCGGCAGACCTGGGAGAACTCGCAGCGCTCGTACAGGCCGGCGATCTCCTCGCCGGCAGCGGCAGCGGCGGCGAACAGGCCGCCGTCATCGGGGTAGCTGGCGGCCAGCCCGGTGTCGGTGACGAAACGGGCGGTGCGGCTGGCAAGGTTGACCAGCTTGCCGACCAGATCGCTGTTGACCTTGGCCGCGAACTCTTCCAGGTTGAGGTCGATGTCGTCGACCTTCGAGCCGAGCTTGCTGGCATAGTAGTAGCGCAGGTAGTTGGGATCGAGATGGTCGAGATAGGTCCGGGCGGTGACGAAGGTGCCCTTGCTCTTGGACATCTTCTCACCGTTGACGGTCAAAAAGCCGTGGATCTGCACCCGGGTGGGGGTGGTGAACCCGGCCACCTTGAGCATCGCCGGCCAGAACAGGGTGTGGAAGTAGGTGATGTCCTTGCCGATGAAATGATGGATCTCGGTGTTGCTGTCACGCCACCAACGGTCGAAGTCCTCGCCCTGGGCCTGGCACCACTCCTGGGTGGCGGCCATGTAGCCGATCGGGGCGTCGAACCACACATACCAGTAGTTGCCCGGCGCATCTGGGATCTCGAAGCCGAAGTAGGGGGCCGGCCGCGAGACGTCCCAGTCGCGCAGGGGTTCATGCAGGAAATGCCCGCTGAGGTAGTTGGCGATCTCACGCTGGAGATGGTCGCCGCTGGTGGTCCAGTCCTCAAGCCAGGCATGGAGGCGCTCGATCTCGACGAAGAGGTGACGGGCGCTGCGAAGCTCCGGCGAGGCTCCGGTGAGGGTGCTGCGGGGATCGACCAGGTCGGTCGGGGCATAGGTGGCCCCGCACTTGTCGCAGGAATCGCCATACTGGTCGGGGGCGGCGCAGCGGGGACAGGTGCCGGTGACGAAGCGGTCGGCCAGGAAGGTGCCGGCCTGGGGATCGAAGAGGCGTTCGATCTCGCGCTCGCGGATCATGTCGGCCCGCCGCAGGGCCGTCCAGATGGCCTGGCAGCAGGCCTGGTTGGCAACTGAGTTGGTGGAGCCGTAGTGGTCGAAGGCGATGTGGAAGTCAGCGAAGTCCTGCTGATGGGCCGTGCTCATGGCGGCGATCAGGTCCTCCTCGCTGCAGCCCTCCTGGCGGGCCCGGATCATGATCGCCGTGCCATGGGTGTCGTCGGCGCACATGTAGATGCAGTGGTGACCACGCAGTTTCTGGAAGCGCGTCCAGATGTCGGTCTGAAGATACTCCACCAGATGGCCGATGTGGATGTGGCCATTGGCATAGGGCAGGGCGCTGGTGACGAGGATGCGGCGGGTGGACATATGCACAGCATTCTTGACCGCATCCCGGCCTGCGCAAGGACTTTGGCACTGCGCTTGCATATATGGACTCACGGCGCCATGGCTTGGCGGCGATGTCGGATTGATGAGCGGAGGCTGTGGTGCCTGAAGACAGCGGAGCAGGTGAGAAGACCGAGGAGGCGACGCCCAAGAAGCGCGATGACGCCCGTAACGAGGGTCAGGTGGCCTTCTCGACCGAGGTCAACACCATCTGCCTGCTGCTGATCGGCTGCGGCTTGATGATGCTCTTCGGGCCGCTGTTCTATACCACCATCGGCGGCATCATCCGCCTGAGCGTCAGTGACCTGCTGCATGTCGACATCGATGATCATCGGGTGATCTCGGTGCTGGTGATGGAATATGCCAGGCCCTTCCTGCTGTTTCTCGGTTTCCTGGGAGTCCTGTTCCTGTCGGGCATGGTCCTCAGCCTGGCCCAGG
Organism: Planctomycetota bacterium; assembly: GCA_007131555.1. Taxonomy (GTDB): domain Bacteria; phylum Planctomycetota; class UBA11346; order UBA11346; family UBA11346; genus SLQH01. The sequence goes on from SLQH01000466.1 coordinate 7,964, forward strand.
TCGGCATCCGCTTCACCCTCAAGCCTCTGGTGCCCAAGGCTTCGCGGATCTCCCCGGCCCAGGGCCTCAAGCGGATCTTCGGCACCCGGGGCATGGTCAAGACCCTGTTCTCGGTCCTCAAGCTCACCTTGATCATCTCGGTGGCCTGGTGGATCCTGTCCCGCGAACTACTCGACCAGCTCTACTACGATCTTGATCCGGCTGCCCGCTTCGCCGACACCATGTGGCTGCTGGTCACCCTGGCTCTGCGCCTGGTGGGGGTGATGGCGGTGGTGGCGGTGGCTGACTTCCTTTACCAGCGCTATCAGCACAGCAAGGACCTGATGATGACCAAGCAGGAGGTCAAGGAGGAACTCAAACAGTCGGATGGCGATCCCCTGATCAAGAGCCGGATCCGCCAGTTGCAGCGACAGATGGCCATGGGACGGATGATGCAGGAGGTACCCAAGGCCGACGTGGTGATCACCAACCCCACCCACGTGGCCGTGGCCCTGCGCTACGTCCAGGACGAGATGGAGGCCCCGGTGGTGGTGGCCAAGGGCTACGATCTGGTGGCCCAGCGGATCAAACGCATCGCCGCCGAGCACGACATCATCCAGGTCGAGAACGTGGCCCTGGCCCGGGCCCTGGCCAAGGAATGCCGGGTCGGCGCCATGATCCCGGTGTCCTTCTTCCAGCAGGTCGCCGAGGTCCTGGGCTACGTCTACCGTCTGCGCAAGGACCGCTCCGAACGCCGTGCCGGGTGATCGGGCCAGTGAGACAGAATCTGCCCGTCCATGAATAATCACGGCTTGCATTGAGCCAGGGATATCCAGGGTGAAAGGCCATGCCGGTGCTGCCATGCTGGCGTATCGCAGGACCTCCTGGAGGGCCCGACATGTCCGTGTGTGCTGTCTTGTCATTTGTCCGTCTGCGTTCCATCGCAGGGTCGGGCAGGCTGGTTGTCAGCTGTCTGATGCTGCTGTGGACCCTGGTCCTGGCTGGTCTGCCGGCTGCTGAGCGGCCGTTACGGGTGGCCCTGACCGGTCAGTATCCGCCCTTCAGCATGTACGATGCTGACGGTCAGTTGGCGGGTTTCGATGTCGATGTGTCGCGGGCCGTGGCCCGTCATCTGGGCCGTGATCTGCAGCTGATCGCCACCCAGTGGGATGGCATCCTGCCCGGTTTGCTGGCTGGTCATTACGATGTCATCATCGGCTCAATGGCCATCACCGAGGAACGGTCCCGCCAGGTCGATTTCTCGACGCCCTATTACACATCTGGGGCCCAGCTGTTCATCCATAAGCGTCATGCCGATGAGATCAGTAGCATTGAAGACTGTGCCGGCCAGCGGATCGGGGTGGTCCTGGGTGAGACCTTCGAGCATTACCTGCGCGAGCATCATCCCGAGATCGAGCGGGTCACCTATCGGTCGACGGTCGACATCTTCCAGGATGTAGTCAACGGCCGCCTGGTCGGCTTTGTCAGCGATCGTTTGTTGGGAGCCTATCAGATCCGTCAGGAAGAGATGCCGTTCATCGAGGCCGGTGAGCTGCTTTACCAAGAGCATATGGGCATCCCGGTCCATCCCGATCAGGGCGAACTGTTGCTGGCCATCAATACAGCCCTTGAGACCATGCGTAGTCGCGGTGAGATGGATGAGATCCATGAGCGCTGGTTCGGTCTTGATGGCGAGCGGGTCGGCTCAGGCAGCACCATCCGTCCCTGGACCGTCACGGCCATGCTGGTTGAAGGTTTTGTCCTGACCTTGTTCATTGCCCTGGCGGCTATCATTGGCGGTCTGATCCTGGCGATACCGGCCGGTATCGTGTTGCATCGTCCCAGCGGGGTGGGGCGTCTGCTGCTGCGCGGCATCGTCGACTTCCTGCGCGGCACCCCGGTCCTGATTCAGCTGTTTTTCGTGTATTTTGGTCTGGGCAGCGTCTTTCCGGGCCTTGGTCCGATCACTGCAGCCATCGGCACCCTGGCGGTGAATGCCGCCGCCTATATGGCTGAGGTGGTCCGCTCCGGTCTGATGGCGGTCGATCCGGGGCAGCACGAGGCGGCGCGGGCCCTGGGGCTCAGCCGCTCGCAGGTCTTCTGGCGGGTGGTCTGGCCCCAGGCCTTCCGGGTGGCCATCCCGGCTCTGATGAACTCGGTCGTGGCCTTGATCAAGGACACCGCCTTGGTCTCGGTGATCACCGTACCCGAGGTGATCCGTCAGGCCCAGTCGATCATCAGCGTGACCTTCGATCCGACCCGCTACTATCTGATCGTGGCGGTGATGTTCTTTGTTGTCACCTTCCCCCTGATGAAGCTGGCCGGGCGCCTGGAGGCCCGCATCCGGCAACGAGGATTCAGTCATGATTGAGGTCGACGACGTCTGCTTTGCCTATCCCGGAGGGGCGTTGGCCCTGGATCATGTCAGTGTGCGTACCGCTGCCGATCAGGCCTTTGCCGTCCTTGGTGAGAGCGGATCCGGCAAGACCACCCTGCTGCGCTGCATCGGCGGCTTCCTGCGCCCGCAGAGCGGTACGATCCGCATTGATGGTGATGATATCGCGACCCTCGGTGAACCGGCCTTGCGGGCTCGCCTGGGCATCGTCTTTCAGCGTCTGCATCTGTTCCCCCATCTGGATGTGGTGCAGAACATGGTCCTGGCTCCGCGCCTGGTGCAGGGGGCTGATGCCGACAGCGCTCGCCGTCAGGCCCTCGACATGCTCGAGCGCCTGGGCATCGCTGAGCTGGCCACCAGCTATCCGTCCCAGATCAGCGGTGGTCAGGCGCAGCGGGTGGCCATCGCCCGTGGCCTGATGCTGGCTCCGCGCTACATGCTGCTCGATGAACCCACCGCTGCCCTGGACGCCAATACCACCGACGCCTTTGCCGCCTGGCTGCGCGAACTGCGCGACCAGACCTGCTTCATCATTGTCACCCATGATACCCTGTTTGCAGCCCAGGTTGCCGATCAGGGCGTGTACCTCAGTGGCGGGCTGATTGCCGATAGCGGCGACATCCAGACGATGATCGAGCATGTCCGTCGCGGAGGCCTGGAAGAGGCGCCGGCTGGCTGAAGGGGCGTATCGCAAAGCGACGAGGACTATGGATCCATCGGCGCTCTCTCTGCGTGAGGCCTACCGGCAGGTTTCACGCCCGTATCGCTCACGATCGCCACGGATGGAATCCAGCCACCATTGCGTCTCTTCCCCGTTGTCCGCATGATCGCTCATGGGGCTGGACTGGGCGGTGCCGGGCGTAGGCTGCACTTCCATGAGTGCTTCCGACTACCGTGTCATCGTCGGCCTGGAGGTTCACGTCCAGCTGGCGACCCGGACCAAGATGTTCAGCGCGGCCACCTGCATCTTCGGTCGGCCGCCCAATACCCAGGTCGATCCGCCGTCCCTGGGCCTGCCCGGATCGCTGCCGGTCATCAATCGTCAGGCGGTCGATCTGGCCGTCACCGCCGCCCTGGCTCTGGGCTGTGACATCCACCCCTTCAGCGTCTTTGACCGCAAGCACTACTTCTATCCTGATCTGCCCAAGAACTACCAGATCAGCCAGTATGACCGCCCCTACTGTACCGGAGGCGGGCTGACCATCGACGACGAGGACGGCAGCACCTGCTTCATCCCCCTGACCCGCATCCACATGGAAGAGGACGCCGGCAAGCTGATCCATCAGGACCAGGGCCGCTTCAGCGAGGTTGACCTCAACCGCGCCGGCACCCCGCTGATCGAGATCGTCAGTGAGCCGGCTATCGCCTCGCCCTATCAGGCCTATGCCTTCCTGGTCGAGCTCAAGCGGGTCCTCAAGTATTGTCAGGTGTCGGACTGCGAGATGCAGGAGGGCAGCCTGCGCTGCGATGCCAACGTCTCCATCCGCCCGGCCGGCCAGAGCGGCCTGGGGACCAAGGTCGAGATCAAGAACCTCAACTCCTTCCGGGCCGTCGAGGCGGCCCTGCGCTACGAGGTCCAGAACCAGGTCGCCCTGCATCGGGCCGGTCGCTATGACGAGGTGGTGCAGGAGACCAAGCTCTGGGATCCGGATGCCCGGGTCACCCGCAGTATGCGCGGCAAGGAGGGGGATGCCGATTACCGCTATTTCCCTGATCCCGACCTGCCGCCGCTGTGCCTGAGCGATGGCCATATCGCCGGTTTGCGTGATGCCCTGCCCGAGCTGCCTCGGACCCGCCAGGAACGTCTGATGGCGAGTCATGGTCTCAATCCAGCCGTAGCCGCAGAACTGACCGCCGAGCGTCCGGTGGCGGAGTACTTCGAGGCCCTGTTGGCGGCTGGGGCTCCGGCCCGGGCAGCGGCCAACTGGACCCGTGAAGAGGCCTTGCGTCTGGCCGGAGCCCGTGGCCTGCCTATGGCCGAGGCGGCTCCCGTGGCCACCATGGCGGCCCTGATCGCCCTGGTCGAGGAGGGTCAGGTGGCTCGGGTGGTGGCCAAGGGCGCCTGCGACGACCTGTTTGCCGGCACTGAGGAACCCCGCGCCTTCTTTGCTGCCCGGGGCATGCTTCAGGAGCGCAACGACGACCGTCTGGCCGAGTGGATCGAGGCCGCCATCGCCGCCCATCCGGCGGCCGTGGTCGATTTCGCTGCCGGTCAGCACAAGGCCATCGGCCGCCTGATCGGCGCGGTCATGAAGGCCTCCGGTGGCAGCGCCGATCCCAAGGCTGTGCAGGAGGCCCTGCGGCGGCGTCTGGCCGACTGCCAGGGATAGGATCAGAGCCCCTGACCCGCAGAAATCGCAGATGATACACAGGCCCAGATGCCGATCAGGGCTTGATCTCCGGTCATCCTGTGGATCATGGCTTCATGGTCATGGCCGCATGTCGCTCCTGTGCTGTCAATCGCTACGATGCCGCTGACCGGGTGGTATCCAGGGCTGATCGTATCTCTCCCAAGGGGTCCGCTGGCGATGCTGCTGATAGACGCTCTTCAGTGGTAGGTCTATCAATGCATGTCGTCTTCAGAAGAAGATATGCATCCCAGGACAAGACCCAGGCCAAAGCTGTGTCCATGGTCCATGCAACATCAAAATACCACGCAAATCATCTGTACTCGGTGTCCGCCCTTACTTCGGCCCAGGGGGTCGTAGTTGAGCGGTATGCGTATGGGCCGTATGGGCAGCGGGTTGTGTTGAATGCGGATGGGTCCCTTAAGGAGGGGGCTGCTGTTCAGAAATACG
>SLQH01000420.1 GCA_007131555.1 Planctomycetota bacterium
ATCCTCGGTTTTGATGCTGATGTTCCTGCCACTGAGGAGGATCGGAGTCAGCAACAGGAGAGCGAGACGCCAACCGTGAGCCTCAGCAGTGGCGGTCGCATCGCCCTGGATGGGACCCTGATCACGCTTGAGGAGCTTCGTCAGCGTCTTGCTGATATGGAATTGGCGCAACGGGAATCGTCTCAGGAGCGTTTCATCATGCTCGAATCCCAGCCTGGCACCCAATACGGCACATTCTACCAGGTCTGGTCGGCGATTGTCGCCGCCGGTGGTAATGTGGCCCTGCTGGAGGGGGGCGACTGATGGCCCGTCGCATACGTCGCGGTCGCCGTGTCAGTACCGTGGTCCCAGTGGCCAGCATGGGTGATATCGCGTTTCTGTTGATCACCTTCTTCATTATCACCTCCAACTTCGTCAAGCATCAGACGCGTGATCTGGTGCTGCCGGTGAGCGCTGATATCGAAGACATCCATGATGTTCCTCAGATCGGCGTCGCGATTGATCAGCGTGGTCAGATATATCTTGATGGCCAGTTGGTGTCGGGTGGGGCCAGTGCCCTCGGTTCGCAGTTGGAGCGGATGCTGGTTGAGCGTCATGGTGAACATACGGATCTCTACAAGGTGTTGTTTCAGGCCGACGAAGACTTGGAGGATGATGTCTTTCAGCCGGTCATCCAGGCCATCGCAGAAGCCGGGGCGCTTATCCAGATGGCAGGTCAGGATCAATGACAAGGAGCGGGACAATGGCAGATCATGATGAAGACCTGGAACAGGTCGATGACGGTTATGAAGAGGAATATGTTGCAGAGGAGGATGTGGCCGATGGCGAGGTGGACATCCAGCGCCTATCGCCGGATCGTCAGTTGGACGGCTTCAGCAAGCGGCCCTTGGTGCCGGTGTTCATCCTTGCCATCGTCATCCATGTGGTGGTGATCGGCCTGTCGTCATTGCCATGGTTGATCAGTCATTTCGTTCCTGCTGCGGAAGCACCAGAGGAGGAGATGGTCACTCCTGAGGATGAAACCGTTCCTTCCGAGGAGCCGACAGCCCAGCGACCGCCCCTGGAGGTCGAGGGCGACGATGATCCGACGCCTACCGAAACCGACCTGCGTGATGATCCGCGGGTGCGCAACCCTGAATACATAGAACAACTGGAACAGGCCGAGATGCCGCCTGATGACCTGCTGGATGATGTCGGCGAACGCCTGCGCATGCCCGATTGAAGCCCTTTGTGCCGGTGTGCTAGAACGGCCGGCCTACCGTGACTGATATACTGCATCATGGATCAACGCTCATCACATAGCCGCTGGCGTCTGCTGGTGACCTGTCCCATGGCCGCTGTGGCCGTGGCCTTGGTCGTCGTGCCGGTCTATCTGTGGGCTGTGATGCTTGATGTCCGGTTGCTCAATGACCTGCCTCAATGGCGTCATGCCCTGGGGCCCGATGCGGCATTGTGGCAGGCTACCGGGTTGACCTTGGTGCAGGTCCTCTGTGGTACCGTGGCCGTGTTGACAGCCATCATGGCCCTGCTCAGGCCACGGCGGTCCAGCCATAAGCTCGTGCAGGCAGGATATGGGGCTCTCTATGTGGCTCTGGCCCTGACCTTCATGGCCGTGATATCCGTGACGGTGACGGTGGCGGGATATATTGAGGACCCCACCGATCCGGCCGCCCGGCCCTGGATGGACAATGAACATCTCGAGCTGCTGCGTTGGCAGTTGCCGTATCTTGGTCTGATCATCTGTATCATCGCCGCTCTGGCGGTGGCGCAGGTGCAGTCCTTGCGGTATCGGGCCTTGCAGGCTTTTGGCATTGCCGTCCAAGGCCCAGAGGAGGCAGTTGGTGATCGTCTGATTGAGGATTTGCGCAGCGGTGGCCGTGACCGTCAATATCGTTTCAGCTGGTTGACCAGCGTTGCCCTCTATCTGCTGGTCCTCTCCAGCCAACTCTTCCTGTTTCGTGGCTGCCAGTCGCCATTGAGCTATCTGCGACCCCCAGGATCGGGTACTCCGGCGGCCGAGGTCAAGGTCGTCCAGCAGCAGGAGAAGGAGCAGGTCAAGCAGATCATCAGCAATGTCAACTCACCGATCATCTTTGAACGGCCTGAAATCGAAGACAGCGAAGTGCTGGAAGAAGCTGTGGAGACAGCCCAAAGACGATATGAAGTGACCAGTGCCGGTACTCCAGGGGCCATTGGAATAGGCGGTGGTGATACGAGCGGATGGATGGGGCCGGAAGGCGGTTCCCTGCGTTTCATCCGTTTGCGTCATGGTGCTCGTGAATGGGATGACGGCATGACCCCGGAAACCGGCAATGGCGATCGTAATCTTCTGCGTTGGCTGCGCCGCAATCAGGCCATCACTTTTCCGGTGGCTGATAATAGTGAGGCCATCGACATCACTGATCTCGGTCGTTTTCGTGAGTTTGAAGCTCCTCCCTTCGTGTTCATGCATGGCACCAGCGGTTTCCGTCTCAGTCAGCGTGAACAGGCGGCCTTGCGCAAATATCTCCTCGAAGACCATGGCCTACTGTTCGCCGATGCCGGCTCGCAGCAATGGCACCGCAGTTTCGTCAATATGATCCAGCAGGTCACCGGTGAACGCTTGCGGGTCATTGCTCTCGATGACGAGATATTCCGCTATACCTACCGTCTTCCCCAAGGCATTGACCCCTTGTGGGCCCATGGTGGTCGCCAGGCCATGGGCATTCGCCATCGTGGCCGCTGGTGCGTCATCTACCATCCTGGTGATGTCAGTGACGTATGGAAGGATGGCGGCTTTGGTGTCAGTAAGCAATTGCAGGAGAACGGCTACCAGTTCGCCAACAACGTCATCTTCTATGCCTTCAAGTACTACACGCTGTATGTGATAAGGAACCAGCGATGAAGGTTCTGATGGGTTGTTTATTGGGTGCGACGAACGTACTGGGCCGCTGGCTGGTGCTCATCGCCATCATTGCGGCGGCAGCCGGTGGGGCCTGGGTCATGCGTGACCTGTATTTCTGGTCGGGTCATGCCGCCATTGCCCTGCTCGCCGTGTTGTTGTGTCTGTTGGTGCTGTATCAGGTGGCGGAAGGGCGCGGGACGACCTTCGCTGCCATGGTGATCATCGCGGCCTGTCTGGCAGCTCCAGCCCTTGGCAATGATCCCTTGTTGCTGTCCTATTGGATTGAGCCGCTGGACCTGTTGTACTGGTTGGCTCTGCTGGTGATGTGTGCGATCTTGCTGGCCAGTGGCCTGGGACGTGGTCGCTTGAACCTGGTCCTGTTGCTGCTCTTGGTGACAGGGGTCTTCTTGAGTCAGCACAATCTGGCCCAGACCCGGAGATATATGCCGGCTGTGGCGCCGCCCGAAAGCCCTGAGGCCATTGAGTTGCGGGAAATACGCGAGGAATTGGCGAGTCTTGAGAGCCTATTGGATCAACGCCGTCGCGAGGTGCCGACGATGACGGGTTTCAT
>SLQH01000549.1 GCA_007131555.1 Planctomycetota bacterium
CCCGCTGGCACTTCGCCGCCGCCGCCTGTGACGCCACCGGCGTCGGTCTGAGCGTCGAGGCCTGCATGGTGCCGGACCACAACACCACCCTGCTGCGCCTGCGCCGCGACGAGACCCTGCTGCCGGCCACCGACCAGGTCGACCAGGCTGCCCAGGTGCGGCTGATCATCCGCTGCGACATCGAGGACCGCAGCTTCCACGACCAGACCCGCTATGGACCCGCCACCGAGGCCCACTTCGCGGCCCATGTCCACCCTGATGGCGAGGACGGCTTCCGCTTCACTCCGGCCCCCGACCGCCACCTGCGGGTACGCCTGCGCGGTGGTCGCTGCACCATGGAGGCCGAATGGTGCCGCGACATCCCCCATCCGATCGAGGCCGGTCGGGGCCAGGAGGGCAGCGGTGACGCCTACTCGCCGGCCTGGTTCGCCGCCGATCTGAGCCCTGATGCCTGCGTCACCCTGATCCTCGACGCCGACGACCTGGACGACGCCAGCTGCGACGCCGCCTGGCAGCTCCAGACCGCCAGCGCCGCCCATACGGCGAGCCGCAGCAAGCCCCAGGATCCCCTGACCGCCGCCCTGGCCCAGGCCGCCGAGGCCTACCTGGTCGACCGCGATGGCGGCAAGACGGTCATCGCCGGCTACCCCTGGTTCCTCGACTGGGGCCGCGACACCTTCATCTGCGCCCGCGGCCTGCTGGCCGGCGGCTGGCACGATGAGGTCCTGGCCCTGCTCCAGGTCTTCGGCACCTATGCCACCGACGGCACCCTGCCCAACTGCATCCACGGCAGCGACCTGGGCAACCGCGACAGCTCCGACGCCCCGCTGTGGTACGCCCTGGTGCTGGAGGAGGCCGCCGCCCGCCTGGGCGATGACATCTACCGTCTGCCGGCCGGCGACGACAGCCTGGACGGCGTCTGCCAGCGCATCGCCCAGGGCTATCGCATGGGCACCGCCAACGGTATCGGCATGGACGGCGAGAGCGGTCTGATCTGGAGCCCCGCCCACTTCACCTGGATGGACACCAACCATCCCGCCGGCACCCCCCGCGCCGGCTACCCGGTGGAGATCCAGGCCCTGTGGCTGCGCCTGGTCGAACACCGCGCCCGCCGCGACCCCAGCGGCCCCTGGAGCGCCCTGGCCACCCGCATCCGCGACTCGTTCAAGCGCTATTTCTGGAACGACCAGCGCGGCTATCCGGCCGACTGCCTCCATGCTCCCGGCGGCGAACCGGCCGCCGCCGCCGTCATCGACGACGCCCTGCGCAGCAACGCCGTGCTGCCGGTCACCCTCGGCCTGCTGTCCGGCGACCCCGCCCGGGCCACCGTCAGCGCCGTGGCCAGCCATCTGGTGGTGCCCGGCGCCCTGCGCTCCCTGGCCCCCCTACCTCTGCGCCATCCCCTGCCGATCCACGGCCCCGGCGGCCGCCTGCTGGCCGACCCCTGGAACCCCTACTGCGGCCGCTACCTCGGCGACGAGGACACCCGCCGCAAACCGGCCTACCACAACGGCACCGCCTGGACCTGGACCTTCCCCGGCTTCTGCGAGGCCCTGGTCCTGGCCTGGGACCACCACCCCCACGCCCTCGCCGCCGCCCGCTCCTACCTGTGCAGCAGCATCGACCTGCTGCGCGAGGGCTGCCGCGGCCACCTGCCCGAGATCCTCGACGGCGACCAACCCCACCGCCAACGCGGCTGCGACGCCCAGGCCTGGGGGGCGACCGAGGCCTTGCGGGTGTGGGTGTGGTTGCAGGGGCAGGAGCCTGACAAGCGGAAGACCCCATGAAACTCACCAAAACCCGCTGCGCCATCATCTGTTGTGGACTTGCCGCGCTGGGCCTCGGCGCGATGGCCTGTGCGCAGCTGGTGATCAACCGGGCCTCACGGGGACGGGTGCATAGCTCAGCCGAAGCCGTGCCACGTCATCGCGTAGGGCTGGTACTGGGTTGCGCCCCCCATCTTGCCGATGGGCGCACCAACCTCTTCTTCTCCTATCGCATGGATGCCGCTGCGGACCTGTTCACGGCCGGCGCCGTGGACTATCTGCTGGTCAGCGGGGACAATTCCCGGATCGATTATGACGAACCGAGCGCGATGCGGGATGCGCTGGTCCTGCGGGGCGTACCCGAGGAGCGGATCGCCCTGGATTACGCCGGGTTCAGCACCCTGGATTCGATCGTCAGGGCTCATCAGGTGTTTGGCCAGGAACGCTTCGTGGTGATCTCCCAGGACTTCCATGTCCGCCGCGCGATCTTCCTCGCCCAGGCGCACGGCCTGGAGGCGACCGGCTACGCGGCACGGGACGTCGGCCGGACTGCCGGCCTCAAGACCCACCTCCGGGAACACGCAGCCCGACTCAGAGCCGTGCTGGATGTGACCGTCTTGATGCGAAGACCCCGGTATCTCGGTGAACCGGTGCCGATCGGCGCAGCAGCCCAAGTTCCCAATGGTGAAAGGTCTAAGAGGCCTGTAAGGAATAGACTGACACGTCGCCTGGCTTGGCCTTTTCGGCCCCGATTCCGGCGAAAATCCTCACCATAGCTACGGCTATGACTGCGGTTTTCAACGAAATCGTGTCTCGAAAATGCACTGCGCTTGGGCTCGGTCGCTATCCCTTACATACTCCTAGCTGCCCAGGATTATAAGCAACTTTACTACTGAGGTCCTTTGGGCCTGAATGGAGACCTCAACACAGCCATCCTGTCCCCTGGCGCCCACCGACACCGGGCCTTTGTCACTGCTCATGATCACGAGTCGCGACACCTACGATCCGTAGTACGGATGCCCTGCCGCCGATCAGACTGGCACTTGACGAAAGCATGGGAACGACGCGCAGGCACGCGGGCCAAGGCCCGGTGCTCCGTGATGGGTGTGTGATGGGCGGTGGTTACTGGCCAGTCCGGGACCCAAAAGCCAAGCCAGGCGACGTATCAGCCCATTCCTTACAGACTCCTGGACCTCTTGGAATACCATCTCGTCGAGCATGACCACGCCCGCCCGTTATTCCGGCGAATGGTCCTGCATGACCTGCAAACCCCGGACCAGCCATGACCCTCTCGGCACCTGAAACATCCTTGAAAAACACCGCGCACGTGCATGGATCATGCCCCATATAGGGCTTGCTGAATATAGCAAAGCCACCTGAATCCTCAGTAAATCATGCGGTATCAGTCCTGTTTCCACGGCAAGAAGTGCATGGAAATCGCTCGAACCCCTGCTAAAACCGTGCACATAAACCCAGAACAATTGAGCTTCCTGATGCCGCTTGGAGACGGCCTTGATCCGGATAACCGATGGGTGCGGATGGCACAGCTAGTGCCGTGGCATCTGGTGGAGGAGGAATACGGTCGCCGGTTCCGCCGTGATCGAGTCGGTAGACGACCGTTGACAGCGCGTGTCGCCCTGGGGGACCTGATCGTCAAGGAGCGCCTTGGCCTGA
>SLQH01000072.1 GCA_007131555.1 Planctomycetota bacterium
ATACCGCTGAATATCAAGTCCCAGATTGAGGATCTGAAGGTTCCGGCGCCCATCGCCAGCCTGTCCGCCAGTTTTGGTGCCACCATAGGCCAGAATGGTTGCGCCGGCATCTACCCGGCCATGCTGGCAGTCATGGGCCTGCTGCCGCGTTGCGCTGCTGTGAGCGGCGGCCGGGTGCTGCTGGATGATGTCGATCTGATGGCGGTCGCTCCAGGGCATCGTCGTCGCCTGCGTGGTTCTCGCATGGCCATGGTCTTTCAGGACCCCATGACCGCCTTGAATCCCTACCATCGCATCGGCCGGCAGGTGGCCGAAGCCTTGGTGGTCCACGGTCGCCTGGGGTGGCGGGCCGCCCGCCGCCGGGCCGTCGAGTTGTTGGCCGAGGTCGGCATTCCCGATCCCCAGCAGGCCCTGGATCGTCATCCCCATGCCTTTTCAGGTGGTCAGCGACAACGCATCTGTGTGGCCATGGCCCTGGCATGTGATCCGGAACTGGTCATTGCCGATGAACCGACCACGGCTCTGGATGTCACCATCCAGGCTCAGATCCTCGATCTGCTGCGGGCTCGTCAGCAGGCGCGAGGCATGGCGCTGGTCCTGATCACCCATGACCTGGGGGTGGTGGCCGGCACCTGCGATACGGTGGCCGTGATGTATGCCGGGCGGATCATTGAGCAGGCTCCCACCGCTCGTCTCTTCAGCCATCCCTGTCATCCCTACACGCGAGGTCTGCTGGCGGCCATTCCCCGTCTGGAGGGGCCGTTGCGGCCCCGTTTGGCCACCATCCCCGGTCTGCCGCCACGTCTTGATCAAGGCTGGCAGGGCTGCGCCTTTGCGCCGCGTTGCCCCTGGGTCGAGGATGCCTGTCGCAGTGACCCCTGTGCCGTGCGCGCGGTCAGTCCTGAGCATCGGCATCGTTGTCGTCGTGATCTGACGGGTACCGACTTTCCGGTCATCAGTGCGGTTGATGTGGGCGAGGGGGCATCATGAGCGCCCCCTTGTTGCAGGTGCGTGGTTTGGTGCTGCGCTATCCCCGGCCCCGTCAGCGATGGTGGGCGGGGCGGTCATGGCTGACGGCGGTGGCTGGCGTCGATCTTGATCTGGCCGCCGGGGAGATTCTGGGCGTGGTTGGAGAGAGTGGCTCAGGCAAGAGCAGCCTGGCGCGGGCCATCGCCGGTCTGTTGGCTCCGGCGGCGGGAACGGTCGCCTTGTCTGGGGTCCGTCTGGCGCCTGTGATCAGTGCCCGGACCTATGCCCAACGGCGCCACATCCAGATGATCTTCCAGGATCCCTATGCCTCACTTGATCCCCGTCAGTCGGCTGGGGCGATCATTGCTGAGCCATTGCGCAACTATGGTCTGGCCACATCTGCGGCAGCCTTGGATGCCGCGACTGCCCTGATGGCTGAAGTCGGTCTTGACCCTGCCCTGCATCAGCGTTACCCGCACGAGTTCTCCGGTGGTCAACGTCAGCGTATAGGTGTGGCCAGGGCCCTGGCTCCGCAGCCGGAACTGATCATCTGTGATGAACCGGTCAGCGCCCTGGATGTCAGTGTCCAGGCCCAGATCCTCAACCTGCTGGCCGACCTGCGTCAGCAACGCGGTCTGGCCCTGTTGTTCATCGCCCATGATCTGGCCGTGGTCCGTCATCTCTGTGACCGCATTGCGGTGATGTATGCCGGTCATATTGTTGAGATGGCACCCCGCGACGCCTTGTTCGCCACGCCCCGCCATCCCTATACCAGGGCTTTGCTGCGGGCCGTACCGCGCTTGGAGGCTGGTGCTGCCGCCCCTGCTCCCGTGCTGCCCGAGGCCACCCGGCCCATGCCTGCGCTTGGTGCTGATGAACCATGTCCCTACCTGCCGCGCTGTCATCATGCCGATGCTCGATGTGTCAGCAATCCGGCCCTACAGGGGGACGATGATCATCGCTGTGCCTGCTGGCAGGCTGATGAGCGTGGTTGAGCCCGGGCCACTTGGCGTGCTCAGTCCAAGTGCTGTCAGCGTGTCATGAGCGCCTGGCGACACCCAGGCGGAACGGCCGTCCTTCCGGGAAGCCGGGCAGCTGGGGGAGGTCGGCGGCCAGTTGGGGGCCGGGTTTCTCAATGCTCAGGTCGGGATGGGCGGCCAACAGGCGAGCCGGATCATGCTGGCGGCCGAGCTGGTTGCTGGTCAGCAGCAGCAGGCCGCCAGGGGCCAGATGGGGCAGCAGGGCGCTGATCAGCTGAGGACAGTCGCGGGCCGCGACCCAGCCTTGGCGTCCTCGGGCGGCGGTCGGGGGGTCGCAGATGATGCAGTCGTAACAGTGGTCGGCAGGCAGATTGCGGACAAAGCCCAGGACATCCTCACGGACCGTCTGGTGGCGGTCGGCCACGCCGTTGCGCTGGGCGTTGGCGCTGGCCAGGGCCAGGGCCGGGGCTGAGATGTCCACATCCACGGCCTGGGTCGCCCCGGCGCACAGCAGGCTGACCGAGAACAGGCCGCTGTAGGCGAAGAGGTTGAGGACTCGCGCCCCCTGGCAGCGTTGGCGTAGCCATTGCCGGGTGCCGCGCTGGTCGATGTAGAGGCCGGTGGCCAGGGCAGAGGCCGCTTGGATGCGGCAGATCACCCCCAGTTCCCGTCCCTCGATGGTCCAGTCAGGATCGCTTGGGGCCGGGCCATCGAAACTGAGACGTGGGGGCCGCCGCCGCAGATCGTCGAGGTGCTCGCGGTGGACGATCAAGCCGTCCCAGTGACGGCGCAGGGCGGTGCTGATGGCCCCGCGCCAGGCCAGGATGGCGGGGCTGCGCCAGGTCGCCACCAGGACCCCGGCATAGCGTTCCACCACCAGACCGGGCAGGCTATCGGCCTCACCATGGATCAGGCGATAGCAATCGGTGTCGGGGTCTTTGTGCAGGGCGGCGCGGCGCTGCCAGGCGGCATCTACCGCCGCCTCAGGTTGAAAGGGGCGATGGGGGCGACGCTCGTAGATGCGGGCTGCCACTGCGGCGCTGGCATCGAACAGGGCTGAGGCCAGGGGCCACCCGCGCTCATCGACCAGGGTCACGGCCTGACCGCTGTGCAGATGGTTGCGCGGCCCGGTGAAGCGGTCGGGGCGCAGCCAGGGATGGCCCCGGGCGATGAAGCCAGCCGACTGCCGACCGATACGCAGGCAGGGCAGGACATCATGGGGCGATCGAGCAGCAGTCATGACGACCATCCTCACGACATCGGTATCAGGACAAGCCGTGAGGCAGGGGTCGTGGCGCGGCTGGATGCGGGCATGGAGTGTGGTGCTGGGGCCAGTTCAGGCCAACTCCAGCAGTCGGTGATCAGGGTTCTGGCGGGCGGTGTAGTCCCGGTCCCAGGCGGTGCTGAACAGGACCACCGGGCGGTCACGGTGGTCGCGGCACAGCAGGGTGTCGGCGTTGCGGGTGAAGGTCTGGGGGTCGCCCTC
>SLQH01000495.1 GCA_007131555.1 Planctomycetota bacterium
CTTGCGTCTGCTGGACTCCCTGCGGCTCCGGACCACTGGGACTCGGTGATGAGGGGCCTTTGTTCAGCAAGCCCTATATACCACTCCGTCATCGCCGAGAGACCCGTGACGCCGCCGGGGCTCCTCGTGGGGCGGGGAAGGGCTCGGCCTTGTTGCCGATGCACCACAGATAGCCCTTGGTGCGATGGAAGATGCGGTTGGCCTGGGCGCTGGGACTGGCGTTGGAGATCATGTCGCCGGAACCAACGAAACGATTGCGCAGGGCGAACTCCTGGTCCTCGAAGATCCGCCGATCGATGAAGGCATTGGCGCTGTCATGACGGGTCCGGCTGGGAAAATCGAAGACCTGGGCCGGTATCACGCCCGTCACCTCGTTGGAATGACGGCGCCAGAAGCGCTCTGACGGGAAGCTGTAGAGCCGCTCGCCGACCATGATCGAGCTGCAACTGCTGACCCGGATGTGGTTATGATAGTCCTGGTGCTGACCATTGGTGATGTCGATACGGCGGGCATGGACATCGCGCCACCCGAAGTAGGGATACCAGTGACCACCATGCACAATGCCGGTGGCGGCGGCCTCCAGACGGGCGCCAAACTGGGACAGGGTGCACTCCCAGACGGTCTCCAGGGTCACGGCGTCGCGATTTTGGGCGACAACCTTGATGATGCCGCCCGAGACCTCCACACCCCGGTCGGCACCGGTGGTCCATAGATAGTAGGGGCCGTGGCCAATCGGCGAGGCGCCCTTGGCCATATAGGGCATGTCGGTGCTCAACACCTTGCCATCCTCAAGACGCAGCAGCAGGCGGCCGCCGTCAGCCACCGCATTCAGCGTGCCACCGCCGGGCAAAGGGATGCGCAGCAGGCAGGGACTGGCTGCTTCCGGGATCGGCCGGAAGGGGAACTGGCCTATGCCCTGACTCGGAATGCCAAGACGCTCATAGGGATTGACGATGCTCCATCGCTTGCGGCCGGTGGCGGCATCGTAGGCCCGGATCTCACCGTTCTGGTTGACCACCAGAAGGCCATCGGCCAATATCGGCGAGGCCGCATAACGGGTATGCAAGGGGCCACCTGTGCGTTCCAGACGGTCGGATCCGTCGCGATGTTCCCATATCTGCCAGCGGATGCGACCATTGAGATCCACTGCCGCCACGGCATTGTTGACCGTAGTGACATAGATCAAATCACCGTCGGTCACGGGGGTGGCAAAACTCCATGTGAGGAAACCTTCCCAACTGTCACCGCACCAGAGATCAAACATGGCATTGGCCTTCTGGATGCGTTGCAGAGACTTCGAATTGCGCTCAAACAGCGAGGAATTGACCTGTTGCGGTTCGGTGATGGCAAAGCCATTGGCCGACCCCAGGGCATGCAGACGACGGAACTCCTGAGCCAGGTCCGCGTGCTCCAGGATCGATACCATCAGAGGACTAGTGTGGTCGTCGGCCAGCATCCGTGCTCCGCCCTTGATCCGCCGCCACAGCGCGGCGTTGTTGTCGATGGTCATCCCGGCACCGACCGCGGCCTGGACGAAGGCCTGGACATCGAAGCGCCATTGGCTGTAGGTCCGCCAGAGCGCCTCGAGGGCGGCCCGCTCCTCCCGCGCCGCCTGGGCCTGGGCTGGGGGCATGTTGTTGGTGTGGTCGATGGCCGTCTGCCACAGGATTTCACCGCTATGGACATTGACGCATACCAGCAGGTTGGGATCGGCAGTGGTGATGACCTTCTCGCCAATGACCAAGGGCTGGGCCATGCCGGCCCCCGGCATGGCAACCCGCCAGACGATGTTCTCGCCGGTCTCGGCGTTCCAGGAAGTGACCCCTCTCGCTCCCGGCCAGGAGCCGCTGCCATCACCGCGCCAGCCCAGAGGCCGCTGCGGCGAGGGATAGAAGTCCGGATGGCCATAGGCCGGCTCGGTAGCACCATGGACTGCCGCCGAACACAGCAGCAGGCAGGTGATGATTGATGGCACGGTCATGGCGACTCCTTGTTGATCGGTCGAGGAATTGGCGAGGCCTGGGGCCTTACGCCCATATGAACACGGTGGCTTCGGTCGGAAACTGCTCCGACCCCCTCTGCCCGATGATCAGCTCACGCAACATCAACAGCGATCCTGCGCGGCAGATCCAGGGGCACTGACGACAGATGTAATTCCGGCACGACACCATTCATGATTGGTTGAGTAGACGCACCATCCACACTGACAGTCGTGATGCGCCTGCCCTGCGGCAGATGCAGGCGCAGGGTCCAACTGCGCAAGCAGGCCTGATGGGCATGATGGCCACAGGCCGGACCGATGTCTATGACCAGCGGCTGGGCTTTCAGGGCCGCCATGCAGATCGTCGTACAGCAGAACGCGCCCTCACGATAGGCCACGGTATCACCATCATCCTCATACAGGATCCAGGACGATGGTGTGGAACCGGGGTACAGATCGAGGGTCAATTGCTCATCAGGCTGGGCAGGGTCGATCCACTCAGCAGCGGCCCGCATGGGGATGATCGCCCCCTGTTGCGGAACCAGCCGTCCAGCAGGAACAGGTCGTTGTTGCCAAGGAAGTACGGCCGCCGCCCTGGACGCTGGCGCTCCAGGCCACGCCAGATGAT
Organism: Planctomycetota bacterium; assembly: GCA_007131555.1. Taxonomy (GTDB): domain Bacteria; phylum Planctomycetota; class UBA11346; order UBA11346; family UBA11346; genus SLQH01. The sequence continues at coordinate 2,610 of SLQH01000495.1, forward strand.
GTAGTCCTGCCAGGGGTGCCGTCGGGTATCCTGCCAGGTGCCAGCCACGCCATCGGCGATCTTGGCCTGGAGTGCCTGGAACCAGGGGGCCCCCTCCACGTCACCCGACTGCGGCTCGCTGTGATGGATCAACATCGTCTCGAAGTGCAGCGCCCGCAACTGCTGCAGCATCTGGACTGGCGACAAGGGCCGATCATAGGTGGAGGCCCAGGCAGTGCGGCTGCCCCAGGAGAAACTCTCATCGCCATCGCAGCCATCGCCCCATTCATAGTCGATGATCAGCACATCACAGGGGATATTGTGCGTCCGCAGCTTCTCAGCCAGGGCCAACAGGCGCGACTGGGTGCCCTGGTTGGCCAGATGCTGGGTCTGGATGAAGCCGTAGAGTTTCTTGGGCAACATCGGCTGCGGCCCGACCAGACGGTTGAACCGGGCCAGGCAAGGGCGATAGCCGGGACCATGGATGAAATAGGCCTCCTGCATGCTGACGATCTGACGGCGGTACTCACCGTGCTCGGCACAATAGAAGACATCCGCGTTGCGATTGCCGTATTCACGCTCGAACAGGGCGTACTCACCATGGAAATACCCATGACGAGGAGCCCCTGACGGAAATATTTGCCGTCTGCCGTCCAGGGTCCGGACGCTCCACTCGCCGGTAGCTGCGTCCACGCGGATCTGGATCTCATCGGTCATGACGGCATGACGGTCGCCGATGTGCTGATGATGCAGGCGCACCGTCGGCCAGGGGTCAACCTGACCACAACAGAAGGGGATGTCCAGACAGGGGTCGAAGGGATCCCGCACCGGCAGGACCAGA
>SLQH01000074.1 GCA_007131555.1 Planctomycetota bacterium
ACATGACCGCCGCTGGTCATCGCGGCACCGAGACCATCATCTTATAAATCCGATACAACAAAAGCAGGCTGTTGTTCAATGGTTGGTGGTCATGGACAGAGGTCTGTGAGCGGGATCATGGGGCGCTGTTGCCCAGGGCCGCCCTGGCTGCAGAAGCAACAGCTTCGTGATCGTCCTCAGCGGCCGCCTGGAGCGCGGCGCGGGCGCGATCATCCTGGGCAGCAATGCGACCCAGGGCGATGCAGGCCTGTCGGCGGGCATTGTGATAGTCATGGCCGGTGGCGATGCGGGCCAGGACCGGGATGGCGGCTTCGGCGGCAGAGCCGATTTCCCCCAGGCTCTGGGCGCTGCGGGCCACGAACCAGCGGTCATGTCCGGGTTCGGCCTGGCTGATCAGCCAGGGCACGGCCTCGGCTGCCGCCGGTCCACAGGCCCCGAAGGTTTCGATCATGGCCCACTGTCGCCGGCGATCTGTTTCGTCCTCGGCCAGGCTCAGCAATTGCGCCACAGCAGCCGGACCGATCTGGCCCAGGGCCCGGCGCGAGTCATTGCATAGGGCGATGCGCTCCAGCAGCTCGGCGATGGCTGGTTCCGCCGCTGGGCCGATGTTCCCCAGGGCCTGGGCCGCATATCTGGCCGCCATGCTGTCGGGGTAATCCTGCAGGCAGGAGATGAGCGCCTCCAGGGCCGGTTCAGCTGCCGCGCCCATCCGCGACAGGGCCCACGCCGACCATCGCCGCGTGGCCGAATCGGTCATGGTGCGGCGTACCAGCAAGGTACCCAGATGGCCCGCCGCCGATCCTGCCGGTTCTCCCATCAGGCCGAGGGCCTGGGCGGCAAACAGATTACGGTGATAGTCTTCAGTCTGCAGCGATTCGATCAGTCCCGGTAGGGCAGTGGGGCCGATGGCAGCCAGGGTGGCGGCGGCATTGGTCCGAACGTCCCAGTACTGGTCACTCAGGCCCTTGAGCAGCAGAGGCATGGCCGGTTCAGCCCGGGCTCCGAGGTCGCGCAACTGAGCGGAGGCCTTGATGCGGCTCCTGACATCAGCGGAATCCAGGGCTGGAGCGATATCCATCACCTGGACCTCAGTTGCCGGCAAGAGAAATACCCAACCGATCAGCAGCAGATAGCGCATCGGATTTTCCCGCATGTTGAGGAGTCCATCCCTTACAGACTCCCATGGATTCAAGGAATGGCGTCGCAGAGTGCATGAGGCCGAAGTGCCTTCTGGCACCATGGCATTGTCATCTGCTACGTGGTCATGGCCATGGTGTTGAAGACTTGTCGCCGCGCCCGATGGCTGTTGCAGCACTGCTGACCGGTGCGCTTCAGGGCCGCACGCCTTCAGGAATGAGATGGAGTGTGACCTGGCGTTGGCCATCGTCATCAGTCACGGTCACGGTGATGTCATCGCCAATGCCGTGCCCCAACAGGGCGCGGTGGATGTCGAGGCGGGTGGCGATAGGCCGGTCGTTGATGCGTAGTAGAGATTGGCCAGGGCGGAGGGCGGCGGCGGCGGCGGGGCTGTCGTCATCTACGGTGCTGATGACCTGGGCTGTCTGCTCGGCCTGGGGATCGGCAGCGAAGTGCAGGCCATGCCAGGGTCGACCGGGGATGTCGTGACGACTCACGGCAATCTCCTGCTCGAGGATCTGGTCATCACGTTGCAGGGTGACCGTGACCCTGCGTCCGGGCGTCCAGGGATGACTGGAGAAGGCCCCTTCGGCGGCGATGACGCTGAATACCGGTCGCCCGTCGATGGTCAGCAGGCGGTCGCCCGGACGCAGGCTGTCATCATCGCCGGCCACGCTGACCGTGACGCCCTCTGCGTCATCGCTCAGGCTGAGCCCGGTCGGGGGAGCCGTACGATGGACGTAGCGTCCGTTTCCGGTCTTCAGGGCCGGGATGAAGGCCGCCAGTTGGCGACAGCTGATGGCGATGCCGACGCCGCTGTTGACCCGCATGCCGGTGCGGGTGCGGATCTGGCCGTTGATGCCCACCAGGCGACCTGCGATATCCAGCAGGGGGCCGCCGCTGTTGCCGGGGTTGAGGGCGGCATCGGTCTGGATGGCATCGCTGTAGCTGTCGCGGACCACGCCGATGGCGCTGATGATCCCATGGCTGAGGCTGGGGGTGTTGTCGATGTCGCCCAAGGCGAAGGGGTTGCCGATGGCGAAGACCGGCTGCCCGAGTTGCAGGGTGTTGTGTTTGGCCAGGGAGACATGGACGAAGGGGTCGCTGTCATCGGTCTCGATGCGTAGCAGGCTGATGTCACCTACCGGATCGCTGCCCAGAACCCGGGCCAGGACATTGCGGCCATCGGCAAAGCGCAGGCGCCAGCTATGACGACCAGCAGTGACATGATGATTGCTGAGTACCAGACCATCGGCACTGATCACGGCCCCACTGCCTGAGGCCACGAAGACATAGGATTCCTGGAGCAGGGCGGCAACGTGCCGACGTTGCTGGCGATAATGGTCGAGGGTCGGATCCATGGCCCCAGCAAGAGAGGCCAGCAGCAGCAGGCCAAGCACAGGCAGCAGATTCGGCCTGATCCGCTCAACGGCCATCGAAGATCTCCAAGGTGACCTCCAGGATCAGGGTGTCGTCATCTCGTTCCAGGCCCACTTGTACCCTGTCCTGGGCCTGACGACCGACCAGGAGGCGTGAGATGTCAGCCGGCTCGCCGACGGGCCGTCCGTCAAGGGAGCGGATGCGGTCGCCGGGAAGGATGCCGGCGGCGGCGGCGCCGAGGTTGGGAATCACCCGCGTGACGGTGCCATCGCGATCCAGTTGGACGCCAAGGCCGACGATGTCATGACGAGTGACTGTGTTGCCATCGACCAGTTCAGGCAGGACGGCCAGGATGGTGGCGCTGTCAACCAACATGCCGACTCCGGCATTGATGCCCCAGGGATAGTGTGGTCCGTGGTGGACGGTGATGGCCACGATGCCGTCGGCCAGATCCACCACCGGGGCCCCGAGGCTGGCATAATTGACCAGGGCGTCGGTCTGATGCAGGGCATGTACCGATTGGTGGCGGCGGCGTTGGGTGGCCGAGATCAGGCCGGTGGTCAGGGTCAGGTCATCGCTGTCCCGATGGCGGCCGATCACCGCCACCGGATCACCGGATTGCAGGCCGGGGTCGGGGTTCAGTGCCGCTGCCGTCAGGGGCAGGGGGCCATCGCTCTTGAGCAGGGCCAGATCGAGCAGCTGATGGCGGGCGTGGACCTGACATACGAGAGGAGATGCCGGCGGATCCAACAAGACCAGTCCATGCTCCGCATCGCCGTGGAGATTGCTGGCGGCGGTCAGCAGGAGGCCCTGTTCGGCATCAATGACCAGGGCCGGTATCGCCTGATCGGTGTAGAACAGTTGCATGGCATGGTGATAACGCCCCCAGGCCTGTTCACGACTGCGGCGCAGGTAGGGCGGGGTGCGGTCGTCCAGGGGTGCCGGGCGGGGCGGCGCGGGCGGGTTGCCCGGCCCGCGCGGCCGCTGCATGGCCACCAGCACGGTGGCGGAGGCGGCCTCGCGGGCGGCTGCCAGCAGGGCGGCGTTGATGGGGTCGATGTCGCTGTCAGCGCTGGCCAGGGGCAGCTCCAGGTCAAGATCGGCCAGGATGTCGGCGATCGGGATGGCGGTGCCGACCCGACGGGGCCGGGCCAGGCCCAGGCTTACCAGGGCCACCACCCGCCCGGCGTCATCGAGCAGCGGGCCACCCTGGTTGCCGTCGTTGATGGCGGCGGTGGTCTCGAAGACTGGCCCCCGATACTGGCTGAGCTCTGCTCCCAGACGCCCGCGCATGGGTGGTTCATCGGCTGGGATGACGTAGTGGCCGCTGATGATGCCCCGGCTGATGGCCGGCCAACCATCGCTGGCCTGGGCGGCGAAGGGGTTGCCCATGGTCCATACCGTAGCGGCCAGCGGTGGTGCTGCGGCCAGTTGCGGAAGGGTCGGCAGGTCGCTTAGGCTTGGAATGGAGAACAGCACTGCCCCGGTCTGCGCGCCACGTTGCAGGACGGTGGCCTGGACCCGGCGACCGCGGGTCAGGATCAGGGTTGGCGAGTCGCCGGCGATGGCCTCGATCAGGCTCAGACCCAGGACCACATCATCATGGCTGGCGATCAGGATCCCGGCCCCACCCTGGGGTGGGTGCTGGCCGGCCTGGGGTTCAGCAACGGCCACCGCCACCATGGCCTCGGCTGCCACCTCGAAGGCCGGAGCCGCCAGCGCCATCAGCAGCAGGCCGAGCAGGCGCAGGCAGACCCGCCGGCGGCGCTGGTCAGAAAATGGTCGCACGGCCTTCGGTCTCATGACGCAACTGGGTGGTCCAGCGGGTACCCAGGCCCTCCAGGGCGGCACGATGCATGCGGGCCAGCGGTGCGGCGATGCCGGTCCACAACTGGTACTGGCCGGCGGCTTGCTGTTCGAGCATGCTCAGACCACAGACCGTGGCGGCCCCGGCATCGGCGGCATCGCGCAGCAGGCAGGTCTCCAGGGGTGTATAGACGGTGTCGAAGACCACGCTGTCCTGGCGATGGGCGGTAGCCGGCCAGGGACTGGTGTCTGGGTCATTCATGCCCACCGAGGTGGCATTGACCAGGATGTCGTAGGGGATCTCGTGGGCCTTGTCCTGACTCAGCCAGGCGCAGTCGAGGGTTGCCGCCAGGGCCTGGGCGCGGGCTTCGGTGCGATTGACAATGATCACCTCGCAGCCGGCCTGACGCAGGGCATAGGCCACGGCATGGCCCACGCCCCCGGCTCCCAGGACCAGGGCCCGCCGACTGCACAGGGGGCGGATGGTCTCCTCCAGACAGGTGATCACCGCTGGGGCATCGGTATTGGCCCCCACGCTGGAACCATTCTCGCGCCGGAAGATGGTGTTCATGGCCCCGATGGCCCGCACCGGATCCTCGACATCATCGACGCTGTCGAGCAGGGCTCCCTTGTGCGGGATGGTGATCGACAGGCCGTCAATCCAGCCGCCGCAGGCCTTCCAGAAGGCGCCGGCATCGCTGGCCCGAAAGGGGACGTAGACGGCATCGATACCGTGGTGGGCGAAGGCGGCGTTGTGCATGGCCGGCGACAGGCTGTGTCCCACCGGATCGCCCAGGACGCCGAAGATGCAGGTCTCAGGGCCCTGGGCGGCGACGCGATACATGCGGGTCAGGTCGCGGACCGTGGGTTGCCCTGGAGCCGAGCCGCGCATGTCGCTGGCCAGGCGGGCGAAGGTCATGGCCGCACCCCAGGCTCCGGCCAGGACCCGACTGGGGAAGCCGAACTCGCCCATGCCCAGGGCGATCAGGCCCCGGCTGCGATCCCGCTGGGGCGCGAAGCGGCCATGACGGGCGCAAAGCTCAGCCAGCACATCAAGATCGGCGGCGTCGCCGGGACTGACCGCAACCTTGGCGATATCGGCCTTGGCCGCGAACATGTCTCGGACGATCTGGTCCAGATCACCCCCCATGCCCTGGAAGTCATGATGGCTGAGGATCAAGCGGGCCTGGCTGGGGGCCTGTCCAAAGGCAGCGTAACAGGCCAGTTCGACATCAATGTAGGCGGCACCAGCGGCATCTGCTCGGCGCAGCAGGTCGAGACGCTGCTCTTCATCACCGTCCCAGTCTCCACCCTGGGCCGCCAGACGATTGGTGACGATCACCGGCAGTGGCCACTCACGGATGCAGGCCAGCAGAGCCAGGGGATCGGCCCCCTGGTGTACACAGCTGTCCAGACGCAACTCGACAAGATCAGCATGCTCAGCCCTGGCCCGATAAACCAGACGTTCCACCTCGCCAACGCTGTGGCCGCTTACCGGGATGATGATCCGACTCATACTGGCATTCTTGCAGTCCTTTGGCGCTGTCCAAACACCATCTGCGTCAGGTCATCGTGGATGTGCGCGACAGGTTCCTGAGCGCCACCGATGGGTGTTGAGGAGGAAGCCACGATGCAGGCTGATCCTAAATCCGGCTGTAGGCTGGAGATTATAGGGTTGCTGTACGATGCGATATAGACGGATTCGGGCTTTCACCCAGAGGGTGAATTGTTACTGACTACGTATATCCGCTTGAATAGCAATCCTATCGCCCAAGGTCCAAAGCCCAACTGCCGTTATTAGGACCATCGCCCGCCAATGCCCGCGGGCCAAGGCCTGGTGCTCCGAGTGGGATGCTGTGCGTTGCTTGACAAGCCCTGACGGGTACCTTGACTGCTGCTCACCTGGCAGTGTCATGCGGTAGGGGAGGCGTCCTCAGCCGTTCTCAAGATCTTGTTGAAGAAGGCCATGTTTGAGATCATACGGCCCACACAACGCGACCGGAACCATCTGGGAGGATGACATGAGCAGCGATCATCAGCGGGAAGCACCGACCATGATGCGGATCTGCTACGGCATCCTGACCACCTGCGCACTGTGGTTCGTGACCTTCATCCTGGTCCTGCTGTTGGCCTTGTCTTCTTCCTCCCAGCGCCTGTATGTGCCGCTGGTGACGGGATGTGCGGTGTTTCTGACCGTATGGCATTGGCTGGGGCTCCTGTCGTGGGTGTCCCAGCGGGTGCTCAATCGGGCCCTGGCCGGGGCTGGGATCGTGGTGCTCCTGATCCTGGTCGGTCATGGCATTCATGAGGCCTATCATGGGCACTTTGAGCAGGTGGAGGAGGTGGAGCCGGACCTGCGCCGCTATCGGCCCTTCTCGCGGTCAACCCAGTTGGCGACCCTGGACCAGCCGTCCACCCTGAGCCTGAGTGCACCGCTGCCCCGTCTGGATGGGGCGACGGCGCTCTATCCGGTGTACGCCGCCTTTGTGCAGGCGGTGTTTCCGCAGGCAGACTACGATATTCATACCAGCGCAGTGCGTTGCTCCCGGACCGGGATGGCCTACGAGCGCCTGATCCGCCGCGAGACCGACATCATCTTCGTCGCCCGTCCTTCGCAGGCTCATCTGGCGATGGCCAGCGAACAGGGCGTATCGTTCCAGCTCACGCCGATCGGGCGCGAGGCCTTCGTGTTCTTTGTCAACCAGGACAATCCGGTCACCGGGCTGACTGCCGAGCAGATCCGCGACATCTACGATGGGACGTTGACCAACTGGCGCGATGTAGGGGGGGACAACCGTTCCATCCGGGCCTTCCAGCGTCCCGAGAACAGCGGCAGCCAGACCATGCTGCAACATCTGATGGAGGGCCGGCAGCTCATGGCGGCCCCGACCGAGGATGTCGTCGGCGGCATGGGCGGCATCATCGCCCGCACCGCGAGCTACCGCAACTACCCCAATGCCATCGGCTACACCTTCCATTTCTTTGCCACCGGGATGATCGCCAACAGCGATATCCGTCTCTTGGCCATTGACGGCGTCGATCCCAGCCCAGACAGCATCCGGGATGGTTCATACCCGTTCACCGCCAACTTCTATGCCGTCACCAGGGGTCATCACAGCGCCAATGTCCAGCGCTTGCTCGGCTGGATAGTGTCTGAACAGGGTCAGGAACTGGTCGAGAAGTCCGGCTACACGGCCATCGCCCCGTAAGGCCTCAGGATACCACCTGATCATGTCCGATACACCAGTTGATGTGATCCGAGCACTCCGAGACGAGGATGGGCCGGACATTGCCGCCCTGGCCCGCATCTGCTTCCCGAGGATCCAAGCATGCTGGGTCGTGCCCGGGCCGGCCGGTGGGATGGTCGTGGTAGCGGATCAGGAGGTGGTCGCGGCTGCCTTGCTGCGGATCATCGCGCTGCCGGGCCGGCATCGCATCGGTTTCATCGCCTGGGTGATGACCCACCCGGACCATCGCGGTCGAGGCCTGGCCGGGCGACTGGTCGCCGCCAGTACGGCCGCCCTGCGTCAGCAGGGTTGCGAGGCCGTGGTGACCGATATCGAAGGATACAATACCGCTTCGGTGCGGACCTTCGTCGCGGCCGGCTACCAACGGCTGTCAGTCAGCCGACAAGTGTTGCGCTGGAATCCGTTAGGGGCTCTGTGGTTGTGGCTGAGCAGCTACTGGGCGATTGATCCCGGATACTTTCTGTGGGTGGATGATGCTCCCTCGGTCATCAGCCGGCCCTGGCTGAATGGTCTGGCGGCCGTTCTGTTCAATAGCGCCGTGGCCCTGTTGGCGCTGTCCGTGGGTCAGGGTCTGTTCGAGCCATCCTGGCCTTCACCGTCCCAGGCCATCGGTTCCGTCCTGGGCGTTGGCAGCTTGCTGCTTGCCAGGGGTCTGGGGATGCGGCTGGTGGCCCTGGTCCATCGTCAGGCCCTGGTCTATCGCCCGTGGTGGGGTGGTTGGGGTCTCTCGGCGTTGATAGCCATGTTGTTCGGTCAGGTCTTCCCGCTTCCGGGAGGCTACTATCCCCCTGGCGACGATTGGCGTGTCGCCGAGCATCGGGCCATGCTCGGTCGTGGTGCCATGCTGAGCGCCGGCCTGATGGCAGGTCTTCTGGGCCTGGCGGCCCTGGCGCGGGATGGTACCGGCCATGCCCTGCTGGACGACAGCGTTGCCGCCTTGAGCTTCGTCGGCAAGCCGCTGCTGGTGTTCGATACCCTGCTGGCATGCACCCCCTTCCAGGGATTCAACGGGCGTCGCCTGTTGGAGCACCATCGCCTTGCCTGGTGTCTGCTGGCGCTGCTGGCCGTGGCCGTGGTCCACTGGGCCTGAGCTCAGTCCGGAGAGCGCTGGGGGGCTGCCGATTGCGCCAGCAGCAGGGTGATGACCGGTGTGAGGATGGCGATCAGGCCGAGCAGGAAGGCCGGCAGGCCGAGACCGGTGCCCCAGACGTCGCGGGCCAGCCGGATGAGGTCGTTCATGCCCTGGTTGTCGGCCAGGTACCAACCGCGCATCCGGGGGCTCACCAGCAGGCCGAAGCCGAGGATCGCATTGCTGCCGACCAGGTAGGCGCCGAGGACGCCGTAGAGCGGACGTTGCCAGTCCTCCTCCCGGTTGATGCCCAGCCGGGCCCGCCACAGGAACCAGGCGGCGAAAGCCAGTTCGCCGAGGTGGCCCCCGGCCAGGATCACGGTCTCGAACAGGAAGGGCCACCAGGCCAGGGCCGGATAGAGGATGGCCCCGACCACGATCCAACGGGGCGCCTGGGCGCGCAGCAGACGTACGGTGGTGACGATGATCGCAGCCCAGATCAGCCACGGAGCCAGGGGGATGCGGACACCGATATGGGCGAAGGCATGACCGGTGAAGGGGTTGATGGTCGGCACCGAGAGATGCCCGGTGGCCCAGCCGACCGCAGCATGGCCGAACTCATGGAACAGGGCGTTGGCCACCCAGCCCCACATCCGCAGAAAAGGGCTCCAGGCGAACACCGGGGCCAGACCGAAGCCGATGGCGATGGCCAGCCAGCCCTGCCGATCATGCCGCCGTGCGGCTGCCTCGCGCCGTTGCCGACGTGCGGTCTCCAGGGGGTCTTCAGGGGGAGGCCAGGGAGTACGGGGGATGGGGTCATCTTAGAAGAATAAGAAATGCAGAAGGTGCGGCAGTTGGCGAAAAACCATCAATCAGAACAGGAACAATGACAGTCGGGGTATAGGGTCAATCGAGTGCCGGCCATAGGCTGGTAGTGGCTTCAATGCTATGAGCTTGGTTAGGCGCGGCATAAGTCAATTATGAAGCGGACGGGTCTCTTGCTGGGGTGCTGTCTCTGTTCGATTTCTGTGCTTGTGCATGTTGCTGACAAGTCAGCTGTCAGGATCGCGGTGGTTCTTCAAGCGGTCTCAAAAAGGAAGAGTGAGACGCGAAGGAAGTCAGGGTTATGGAGAGCCTGTGATCGGGCCTTGACTGTCTGCCTCAGGGGATATTATTCAGATTGTCCCAAGTCTATAGGGGGCGTATGGCAATGACGTTGCAGGATGCCGTCTGTTCGATCTATTGTGGCATCAGTGAGTTCTGGATCGTGTCATCAAAATGACTGCTCAGTGGTTGAGTGGTGTTCGTCGTCCACATCGAAAGGGTCTGATCATGAGAAACCTATGTGCCTTGATCGTGATAGCAGCGATGCTGTTCAGTCTCTCAGTAGCCGCTGAACGAAAGTCCCTCAAGGAGGTGGACGCTGACGCTTTTATCGCAGATACACAGGTTGCGCCCAAAGGCACCGGTGATAGCCACCTCGCGCTGGTGTGGTGGATTCCCAACGAATTCTGGGAGTCCATACTGTCCAGGGACGCGACAACCAGCGAGGCCGACAAGAAGGCCATGTTGGACGCCATGGAAGGGGTGACGCTGTTGGTCATTGTGCAGGCTGATATCACGCAGTTTGGGGCGATGAGATTCTACTCCCGGGAGGAGATCGAAAGGAGCATGGTGCTGTCTTTTGCTGATGGGGACGACACCAGGCACGCCCTGTCCCTGGTGCGCGAGATAGATCCAGATCTTGAGGTCATCCTGAGCATATTCAGGCCTATTCTTGGGTCGGCCATGGGCAACCTCGGCAATAATATGCAGTTTTACGTTCTCGACAACAAGACGCCATCATCTGAAGCGCTCGTGTCTCCGTACGAAAAGGGCCGGATTGATGCTCGGTTGTCAAAGAGGGATGGCAGTCTGATGGAGGCCAGCATTGAGTTGCCGATCAACGCGCTGTTTGTTCCCCGTCTCTGTCCGAACGGAAGAGAAGCGCATATTTCATGGAAGTATTGTCCTTGGACGGGGCAGAAACTTGATGATTAGTTTTGCGGAGAGATGGATCGACAGCGCCTGACAAGGCGCCGTCTGTCGGTCTGAGGGCCAAGGCTGTTCCCCGTCCTCCGTAAGACAGGGCATGATTGCCATGTCCAGCCGATCAGGCGCTGGCGCTTGGCACCGCCCCCACCACCCTCCCCCACTGCTGCGGATCATCCCTTTCCTGGCCGGGGATGACGATCTGGGTGATGGCGGCGGGGCCGCAGGACTGCCAAGCGGCAGCGAAGGCGGGGTGGGGGTGGCCGGTGAAGGCGATGATCACCGGGATGCCCAGGGCGGCAGCCAGGTGGTGGCCGACGCTGTCGTAGGACAGGGCCAGGTGGCTGCAGCGCAGGGCGGCAGCCCACAGGCCGATGCTGCCGCTGAGGCGGACCACGCTGTCGACAGGGGGGCTGGCCGCTGATCGTTCCAGGTCGGCTTCCGCTAGGTCCCAGACCGTCAGGCCGCTGGCGGCCAGCAGGGCATCGCTGGCCGCCTCCTCGTCGGGGCCGAAGCCGCGATCCAGGAGGATACGCCAGCCGCGCTGGCGGGCGGCGTGGAGGATGGCCACTTCGGCGGCCTGGGGCAGGGCCTTGGCCGGGTTGCCGCCGTGGTCGAACTTGCAGGCCAGCCAGGGGCCGGGGCCGAGGCGCTGGGCCAGGACCTGGGCCTGATGGCTGGTGCGGGCATCCGGCCACAGGCGCGGCAGGCAGGCAGGGCCCTGGGGGTTCAGGTATCGCCGGCACCAGTCGTCGAGCAGGCTGGCGAGGCTGGATGGGGGGGCCTGGTCGGGCAGCAGGCCGCGCCATAGGGCGGTGGCTGGCAGGGGGGCCAGGGGCAGGAGGCCGAGCTGGTCGAGGCGGGAGTCGGGGTTGAGGACCAGGTCCACCGCCTGCTCGCGCAGGGCCTGGGCGGTGGCCAGCCAGATCTGCAGGCGGCCCGGCAGTCCGCCACGACGGGGGTAGTCGATAGGCAAAACCGGGTAGCCGCCGGGGCCGCTGAACAGGGCCGCCAGCTTGGCCGCGCCGACCAGCAGGATCTCGGCCTGGGGCCAGCGCTGGCGGGCATGTTGGAGCATGACCGAGGTCAGCAGGATGTCGGCCCCCAGGGTGACGCGGCTGAGGACGGCGATGCGGCGTGGGCTGACCGGGGGGGTCCAGGCCTGGCCGCTGACCAGGGCGGCGTGGCGGGCGACGAGGGCGTCCTCGGTGGCCAGGTCGTGGTCGGCCAGGGCCTGGGCGAGGGCGGGGTCGGCGGCGGCGGCCCGATGGATGATCCGCAGCATGACCCGGTCGCTGAGGCTGCGACCGGCAGGCTCCAGGCGGTCGTTGAGGGTCTCGATGAGGTCGGCGAACAGGATCCGCAGGCCGGTCTGGGCCTGGGCCGGGTCCGGATCAAGGACCGCGCTGGCAATGCGGTCGGCGGCGCTCAGCACGCTGGCGCTGACCTGCGGATCGGCCAGATCGGCAGGCAGCTGGGCTGGCGAGCGGGCCCGGTACCAGGCGAGGATGGCGGCGGCGGCCTGGCTGGCGGTCATGGCCTGGGGTCCAGCAGTTCAGTCATGGTCCAGGGCTGGCCAGGCAACAGGGTTTGATACAGCGAGGCGTGGACGCTGAGGCTCCAGTCTTGGTCTCCGCCCAGATGCAAGGCCAGGGGCCAGGCCCAGCGGATGGGGGTGCTGGGATCAAGCTGGGGCAGGAGGGGGACCAGATCCTCGATTTGCAGCGGGTCGATGATCATCCGGGCCTGCCAGCGCCCCCGGTCCTGGCTGGCCTCCAGGCCCAGCGGGCTGCCCCCGGCCAGGCGGCCGGTTCCGCTGACCTGTCGGTCCTGCCAGCGCAGATCGAGGCGGTCGAGGGCTAGCTGCTGTTCGGCCAAGGGCAGGTGGCCCTGCGACAATGCGATGAGGATCATGGCCGGATCGTCAGGGGCGCTGCTCACCCGGGCCTGGGCCTCGCCCAGCCAGGGGCCGATGGCCAGGCGCTCGACCTGGAGGTCGATGTCGTGCAGGCTGCCGCCGGGGCTGCGGGTCATGGTGCCGTGCAGGCGCCCGGCCAGGGCTGGCAGCGTCCAGGCCTCAGCTACAGCGGCGGCGCTGGGGGCCAGGTCGGTGATGGTCAGGGTCAGGGCGCTGGCGCCTTCGGCGCTGGGCCGGCCAGCCAGGCGCAATTGGGCGTCATGCCAGGTCCAGGCCTGGTCGTGGCTGCGGCTGAGGCGGGCCTGGGATACCTGATAGCGGCCGAGGCTCGGACCCAGGCGCGGCTGGTCGAGGCCTGCCTGCCAGTGCCA
>SLQH01000139.1 GCA_007131555.1 Planctomycetota bacterium
CATCGAGGAAGTCCCAACGCAGAAGACGGCGTTCCGCGGCAAGGATATGTGGCAGGATTTCTGGCGCAGACCACTAGTGTGGTGACCCATACATAACTTTCATACGTCTTCGCCTCGCACGGCATCTGCTTCGTTGCGCTTGCGCTCGCAATAGCGCTGCTATTGCTCCGCTTCGCGACGCCTCGCATCTGCCACACGAGGCTCGACGTATGAAACCCATTTCCGGGTCACCACACTAGAAAGGGCTGTCGACCATGGGCTTTGGGCTGTAGGGCTGCTGTACGAGGGAACGTACACAGACAACGCCGGTTTACCTTCTGGGTGAATGAAGAATTTCTGTAACTGCTCAGGCTTCCCCGTGAGATGCATGCTCCCATGTCTTCTTGTCTTCCCTTCGTGCCTTCCCTCCTTCGTGCCTTCCCTTGATAAAAGCCGGATGCAGCCCCCATCAGCCGATAACCGCTGGTATTGTTGGAGGGTCCCGGCTTTGTGCTCAGTGCGGGGCGATCTGACATCCGAGGACGGTGTTCGCCGGTCAGAGGCCTGCTGGGGAGGAGAAGAGAGGGAAGGCACGAAGGCACAAAGGCACGAAGGAAGACAGCAAACAGCACGGTCACCAATCATGCCCAGTAGTAACTGCTCAGGCGGGGGGCAACAAAAACGCCGGAAAACAACGCGCTGCGCGCTCTTTTCAAACCAGCCGAGCTGGGGCTCAGCGCCCAGGCCGGCCCTTGTGCCAAGAAAGACACCCGTCTGAGTAGTTACGAATTTCTTCTCAATCACCTCGTAGAGCAATCCTACAATTCCTAGCCCACAACCCAAAGCCCTCAGCCGGATTTAGGCTCACTACCTGCCGTTTCGCTGGGCTCGCCGCCATTGTGTAGGTGATACGCCGAATCGCTGGCGGAACTGCCGGGCGAAATGGCTGGGGCTGGAGAACCCGGTCTGCCATGCGATCGACTCGATGGCGATGGCGGGGTCGGCCAGCAGGTCCAGGGCCCGGCGGAAGCGCAGGCCCAGCAGGTGAGCGTGCGGCGCCTGGCCGGTCGCCGCCTCGAACACCCGCACGAACTGGCTGCGCGCCAGCCCCACCGCCTCAGCCATGCGCTGGAGCGGCCAAGCCTCCTCGCAGCGGTCGCTCATCTCGGCCAGCAGACCGGCAAGGCGCAGTGCGTCGTCATCACGCCCCGGCTTCTCTGCCGGATAGGCCCGTACCAGCAGGACCAGCAGTTCGCTCAACAGGGCGATGAGCAGGGCACGGGCGCCGGGGCGCTGCTGGCGTTGCTCCTGTGCCATGCGCTCGACCAGGGCACGAGCCTCCTGCATGACGGTGGGAGACAACTGGAGATGCGGCAATGCACCGCGTCGCCAGCGCTGCGAACGCAGCCCGAACAGGGCCTGGAAACCGAATTGACCTCCCAGGTAGGCCAACGGCAGCGGCAACGCAGCCGGGTCGAACATGAGGTTGGCATAGGCCGATCCGGCCTCGCAGCGGAACGCATGGACCATGCCGCCATTGAAGCAGTACACCATGCCGGGGCTGAGATTGACCGTGGCTCCGTCGATCACCTGGCTGCCGGCACCGTCGAAGAACAGCAGGATCTCGGTGAAGTCGTGCCGGTGATCAGCGGCCAGCGCCGCCGCCTTGCGCCGGGGGAAATAGTTGATGTTGATGGGGAAGCCCTGCCAGAAGAACTCGGTTCCGGATCGGGTGCGTACGCAGGGGGGCGGTCTGGTCATGGGACGAATGTGACAGGTCGCTGGACGATTCGCAAGACAGGACTGACCGGGGCGGCGTAGGATCTGCAATCACCCAGGAGACGCCATATCCTCACGCCCGCTGAATCCCATGCGCTGCATCTACAAGGATCGGCTCTACCTCCGCAACCATGGGAACCTGTCGTACAGCGGCCATTGAATCGACCCCGATCCAGCACCCCCGGCCTTGAACCGCTCTCTCACAGAGATGGTCTCATAGCCATCTCCCCACCTTTGAGCCTATTCACTCCCTCTCACTCGGAGCAGTCCATGGCTGATGCCGCGCCAGCGACCTGCGACCCTGCCCGCATCACCTCCTGGCAGGATCTGCGCTTCGGCCTGTTCCTGCACTGGGGCCTGTATTCGCTCACCGCCGGTTATTGGCAGGGGCGGCGGGCGCTTTCCAGCGGGCACATCATGCTGCATGAGCGCATCCCGGTCGAGACCTGGGGCAGGCTCGCGGCGGACTTCGTGCCCACCCGCTTCGACGCCAACGCCTGGGTCGCGGCGGCTCTGGCGGCGGGCATGAAGTACCTGGTGATCACCACCAAGCATCACGACGGCCTGGCCATGTTCGATTCGCCGTCGAGCGGCTACGACATCGTGCATCTCAGCCCGTGGGGCGTTGACCCCATGGCCGAGATCGCCCGCGCCTGCCACGCGCAGGGGCTGCGGCTCGGTTTCTACTATTCCCTCGGCCGTGACTGGCAGGATCCGGACGTGCCCACCGACTGGCCCGAGAAGGGCGGGCGCAGCAACACCTGGGACTATCCCGACGAGGACGCCAAGGACTTCTCGCGGTATTTCGCCCGCAAGGTCAAGCCCCAGATCACCGAATTGCTCACCCGCTACGGCCGTGTTGACATGCTGTGGTTCGACACGCCCGAGAAGATCAGCCGGGAGCAGAGCACAGAATTGCTCGACCTGATCCGCTCACTGCAGCCCGAGTGCCTCGTCAACGACCGCATCGGGTCGGAACTCGGCGACTATGCGACACGTGAGCAGAAGATCGGTGCGGTGCAGAATGATCGCCCATGGGAATCGTGCGTCACCATGGCCAGGCACTGGAACTACGACCGCGATGAACTGCCCTATTACAAGCCCGCCGATCTGCTGATCCACCAACTGGTCGAGACGGTGAGCAAGGGCGGCAACTACCTGCTCAACATCGGCCCAACCCCCGAGGGGACCCTGCCAGACGCGGCCCTGGCCCGCCTGGCCGCCATCGGCCGGTGGTGCGCTACATGGCCATGGGGGTGGCCGCGCATCAGTCGGCGCTCAAGGATGGCGAAACCCTGGATGTGCCCGATTGGGGTGACGCGCCGGTTGATTGAGCGGGGGGTCGCCATGCCGGCGGCCCATATCCGTCACCGGCCCGATGTGCGGCCATCCATCGAGGCGTGTGGCTAACCAAAAATATTGCTTCTCGGGTTCTCTCAAACAAGTCCCGGCCGCCGAGCCGGCCTGATCATACATATTGAAACTTGGGCTAGTAGGGGTGGTCCAGACCCCTGGGCCACACCCCGGCATCACCGTGTGGCTGGGGGTGCCCCAGGGTCTGGAGCACCCCTACGGGCGGGAACATCCGATCGGGCGTCCCAGACGTCAAAGAACGGTGAACGAGAGCGGCGACCTGACTTCGCGCAAGCGCTA
>SLQH01000245.1 GCA_007131555.1 Planctomycetota bacterium
GAAAACGCAGCATCACCATGCCCTGGAAGCGCAGTTCCACGCTCATGCGGGCGCCATCCCAGGACCAATCGGGCTCGGTGAGGGGGGCTGGCAGGCGGATACGGACGATGATGTGCTGTACAGGTCCGGGGCTGATGACCGGTTGCAGGCTGGTGATCGGTAGCTCCAGAGCGGGGCCGTCGATCGGGTCGAGGATGACCCGGCCACCCAGCTGGTGGTCCTTGCCGACCCGCTCATGGATGTCGAAACGCAGTTCCAGGTGACTGTCGACCAAGCGACTGCTGATCAGCGGCGGGCTGTCCGGGCTGCGGCCGCTCAGGCGCAGGCGCATGTCAGGCGGGCCGATCAGCCACAAGGGGATCGACAGGGCCACAACCAGGACCCCGACGGTCACGATCAGACGCAGGGAAAAGGGGGATTTGCGGTCTGAGGTGTGCATTCTTCGTTCCAGGATCGGTCCGTGCAGGGCTCTGGCAAGGCCCAGCTCTCGGGTCCGAGCCGGGTGTACGCCGGCGGCTCGGCCTCCGGCTTGCCGCTTGACCGGAGGGGGAACAGTCCGCATACCTGTTGCCCCTCGTCACCGCCTCGGGCGGTGATCACCTTGGCCAGGATGGATGTGGTATATGGGAACAGCGTTGGTCATCGTCGAATCGCCGGCCAAGGCCCGGACCATCAACAAGTATCTGGGGCGAGGCTTCACCGTCAAATCCAGCGTCGGGCATATACGTGATCTGCCGGTGGGTGGCGGTGATGGCGACCCCAGTGCGCGGGCTCAGGCTGCGGCTGCCGCCCGCCGGGCCACGGCCGGGATGAGTGCTGACGACAAGGCCGCCCATCGCGTGGCCCAGAAGCAGCGTCAGTTGATCCACCGCATGGGGGTTGATCCGGAGCATGGCTGGCAGGCTCGCTACGAGGTCCTGCCCGGCAAGGAGAAGACCCTGGCCGAGTTGCAGGCCCTGGCCGCCAAGGCTGATACCATCTATCTGGCCACTGACCTTGACCGCGAGGGAGAGGCCATCGCCTGGCATCTGCGCGAAGTCATTGGCGGTGATCCTGCCCGCTACCAGCGGGTGACCTTCTCCGAGATCACCAAGAAGGCCATCGCTGCGGCCTTTGAGGCCCCTGGCGCCATCAACATGGACCGGGTCAACGCCCAGCAGGCCCGCCGCTTCCTCGATCGGGTGGTCGGTTTCATGGTCTCGCCCCTGCTGTGGCAGAAAGTGGCCCGAGGCCTGTCGGCTGGTCGGGTCCAGTCGGTGGCCACCCGCTTGGTGGTCGAGCGTGAGCATGAGATCCACGCCTTCCGCCCCGAGGAGTATTGGGAGATCCACGCCGACCTGCAATCACCGGCGGGAGCCGGGTTCCAGGCCCAGGTCCAGCGCTATAAGGGCGAGGGCTTCCGTCCGGTCGATCAGGCCCAGGCCGAAGCGGCAGTGCGCGAGCTGACGGCGGCGGCTGGCGGTGGGGTTCAGGTTGACCAGCGTGAGGATCGTCCCAAGCGCAGCCGACCCAATCCGCCCTTCATCACCTCGACCCTGCAACAGGCGGCCAGCGTGCGCCTGGGCTTCGGGGTCAAGAAGACCATGACCCTGGCCCAGCGCCTCTACGAGGCTGGCTTCATCACCTACATGCGGACCGACGCCACCACTCTCAGTGCCGATGCCGTGGCCGCCTGCCGCGACTTCGTCAGCGAGCGCTTCGGTGCTGACCAGGTGCCTGAGCAACCCCGGGTGTATAGCGCCGAGGCCGGGGCCCAGGAGGCCCATGAGGCGATCCGGCCATCGGATGTGCGGACCGATCTGGCCGCCTTGCAGCAGCTCAACACCCGCCTCGACCATGACGCCGAACGTCTCTACGATCTGATCTGGCGCCAGTTCGTGGCCTGCCAGATGCACGATGCGGTGTTCGATACCAGCGTCCTGACCATCGCCATCGGCGACTACGAACTGCGGGCCAGGGGGCGGGTGATGCGCGCGCCGGGTTGGCTCCAGGTCCTGCCGCCGCTGAAAAGCGATGACGCCCCGTTGCCGGATGTCGCCCAGGGCAGCTGCCTCGACCTCCTGGCCCTGCATCCCAGCCAGCACTTCACCAAGCCGCCGCCGCGCTACACCGAGGCCTCGCTGGTGGGTGAGATGAAGAAGCGCGGCATCGGCCGGCCCTCGACCTATGCTGCGGTCATCAGTACCATCCAGGAGCGCGGTTACGTGCGCCAGGACCAGCGCCGTCTGTATGCCGAGAAGATGGGCGACATCGTCACCGACCGCCTGGTGGCCAGCTTCCCCGACATCCTTGACTACGACTTCACCGCCCGCCTGGAGGACGACCTGGATGTCGTGGCCCAGGGCCAGCGCGACTGGCTGAAGGTCCTCGACCGTTTCTATGACGGATTCAAGCAGGAACTGGAGGCGGCGGCGGCTGATGACGGCATGCGGCCCAACCAGCCCACCCCCACCGACATCCCCTGCCCGACCTGCGGTCGCACCATGTGCATCCGCACCGGCCGCACCGGGGTCTTCCTTGGGTGCAGTGGCTACGACCTGCCCAAGAAGGAGCGCTGCACCACCACCCTTGACCTGATCCCCGGCAACGAGACCGAACGGGTGGCCGATGACGACGAGCTGGAGGTCGAGGAGCTGCGCCACAAGCGCCGTTGTCCGTTGTGCGGCACGGCCATGGATCCCTATCTGATCGACGAGAGCCGTCGTCTGCATATCTGCGGCCGCAATCCCGACTGTCCCGGCTACGAGGTCGAGACCGGCCAGTTCAAGATCAAGGGCTATGACGGCCCGACCATCGCCTGCGACAAGTGCGGCGCGGCCATGGAACTGCGCAGCGGTCGCTTCGGCAAGTATTTCGCCTGCCCGGTGGCGGCCTGCGGCAACACTCGCAAACTCCTGCGCAACGGCGAGGTGGCGCCGCCCAAGTCGCCGCCGGTACCGATGCCCGAACTGCCCTGCACCAAGTCGGATGGCCACTTCGTCCTGCGTGATGGTGCCGCCGGCCTGTTCCTGGCCTCCAGCAACTACCCGCGCTCACGCGAGACCCGCAATCCCCTGATCCGCGAACTCGTGCCCCATCGCGCCGAGATGGCCGAGAAATACCGTCATCTCTGTGATGCTCCGGCCGAGGACGACCAAGGCCGCCCGACCGTGGTCCGCTTTTCACGCAAGAGCAAGGAACACTACGTCGGCAGCCTTGATGACAACGGCCGCTACAGCCGCTGGACCATCTTCTGGGATCCCCAGACCCGGCGCTGGGGCGAACGGGTTGAGGAGTGAATTGAAAAACCGCTGTAGTATCCCATCTTCGTCGTTGCCTCCTCCTCAAGTGCGCAAGCACGACGTCGTCGTCGGTGTCTAGAATCTGGGGCACTACGGCGTTTTTTGCCACTCACCTTTCATGTGA
>SLQH01000435.1 GCA_007131555.1 Planctomycetota bacterium
CCGTTGGCTGTCCCCTCCCGGTTGTCTGTGCTGCTCCTGTGTCTTGGACCTGCCGCCCCATCCCGACAACCAGCGTCTGGCCCTGGTCGCCGGTCTGGCGGTGGCATTGGCCGTGGAAGACGCCATCCCGACGATCCGCGTCGAGATCAAGTGGCCCAATGACTGTCTGGTCCAGGGAGCCAAACTGGCTGGCATCCTCTGTGAAGGCCGTTGTTCGGGGGCCGGTCATCGCATCGTGGTCGGCATCGGCCTCAATCGGGCTCCCGATTGGGCTGCTGCCGGCATCAACCCCCATGACATCGACCAGGCCGTCATCGGACTCAACGATCTCTGTGGCCAAGCACCATCGGCCCTTGAACTGCTGACCAGCCTGCGCCGCTATCTGCTCGAAGGAGCCGGCCTGATCGCCAGCCAGCACTGGGATCGCCTGCTGCCAGCCCTGCGTGAGCGTGATCATCTTTTCAAGCGGAGGCTGAGCGTCGCCGACAACGGCAGCCTCCGACATGGTCACGGGGCCGGCATTGATGACCAGGGCCGCTTGATCCTGCGTGATGACCAAGGCCTTGAGCATCATATCAGCAGTGCTTCGATCACCGTCCTCGATCCCCAGCGTGCCCAAGGAGCACCATGACCCAGCATCCGGCCCATACCACAGACGACGGCCCGATTCCTGTCGTACTGGTGATGACCCCCTCTCCTCAGCAGCGTGACACCGAAGCCGAACGTGAGGCGGAAATGCGCAGTCTGCTGAAAACCGCCAATCGCTGTGTGGTGGCAGTCGCTTACCAGCACCTGCCCCAGCCAATCGGCAGCACCTACATCGGCTCCGGCAAGATCAAGGAGATCTGGGATCTGGTCGAGGATACCGAGGCCGAAGAGGTGGTCTTCGACGCACTGCTCAACCCCCGCCAGGAACGCAATCTGGAAAAACTCCTGGAGGTGCTGGTGGTTGACTACGCCGCCTTGATCCTCCACATCTTCGCCCAGAACGCCCGCACCCATCAGGCCATGCTGGCGGTGGAACTGGCCCAACTCGAACACAACCGTTCCCGCCTCAAGCGCCTGTGGACCCACCTCGACCGGATCAAGGCCGGCATGAACATGCGCGGTCCCGGAGAAAAGCAGTTGGAAGTCGACCGCCGCCTGATCAGTGACCGGATCCGGGAACTACGGCGCAAGCTCCACACCATCGAACAGCGCAAGGAACGGGCCATCGCCAGTCGCCGTGACTGCTTCAAGGTCTGCCTGGTCGGCTACACCAACGCCGGCAAGTCGAGCCTGCTCAATGCCCTGACCGATGCCCAAGTCCTGGCCGAGGACAAGCTGTTCGCGACCCTTGATACCCGTACCAGCCGTCTGGTCCTGCATGGTGGACACGACGTCGTCATCTCCGATACCGTGGGTTTCATCCGTGACCTGCCGCCCTCCCTGATCGCCAGCTTCCATGCCACCCTGGCCGAGGTCGTCGAAGCCGATCTGCTGCTACACGTGGTTGACGCCTCGCTGCCCTCGATGGAAGAGCAGATCGCCACTGTTGAAGGCGTCCTGCGCCAGATCGGCGCTGACCACATTCCCGCCCTGATGGTCTTCAACAAGATCGACCTGCCCCATTCCAAGACCATCCTGCTGGCCTTCAAGCGCCGCTATCGCAATGCCGTGCTGGTCAGTGCCCATCAACGCTGCGGCCTTGACGAACTCCGTCAGGCGATCCGCGCCGCCGCCGAACAGAGTCTCCAGACCCTGCGCGTCCGCTATCCGGTCATTGACGGCAAGACAGACGCCTTTCTGCGCCGCCATTGTACCATCATTGATGAATGTTACGAAGACGAAGATGCCGTTGTCACCCTGCGAGCCGACGCCCAGCTCAGCGCCCAGCTACAGGATCATCCGGTCCTGCGCGTTGAAACCATATCGGGCTCCACTGAACGCCCCCAAGGATCATGACATGCACCGCCTCCTGCCACGCCTGGTCCTGCTGTACGTCACGATCGCTTCCCTGACTGCCAGCGACTGGCCGCACAAGCTCGGCCCTGATGGTCGCAGCAAACAGGCCCCGGCCATTGTCGGGCTCGACAGCCTTGATCAGGCCCAAAAACTGTGGACGGCCAAGATCGGCACCGGTTATGCCGGGATCGCCATCGCTGATGGTCGGGCCGTGACCAAGGGCATGGCTGACGGCACGGGCACCGTGCATTGCTTCAACGCGGCCAGCGGAGAAGCGCTGTGGCAACATTCCTTCCCATCCAGCCTGCACCCTCGTTTCGGTTCATACAGCACGCCGACCATTGCCAATGGCCGGGTCTATGTCTTCGCCAAGGAAGGGCAGCTGTTCTGTCTCAATCTGGCTGATGGCACGGTGATCTGGCAGCGCCATCTCGCCAACGAATACGGCCTGCGTCCGCCACGCTGGGGCTTCGCCTCTTCGCCAACCCTCATCGATGACATGCTGGTGGTCAACGCCGGTGATCACGGCATTGCCGTTGATCGCGCCACCGGCGCCACCCGCTGGGTCAGCACTGGCAATGGGGCCAGTTACGCCACCGTGGTCCCGCTTGATGAAGCCGCCCAGCAACTGCTGATCTTCGCCGGTACCGCCTTGCATGCCGTCGACAGCGCCAACGGTGCCGTGCGCTGGTCGATCCCCTGGCAGACCCGCCACAACATCAACGCGGCGGCCCCTCTGGTCCAGGGCCAGGAGATCTTCCTTTCCAGTGGCTATGGCACCGGCTCGGGCATCGTCCAAGCCGAGGCGGCCAGCGCCCAGCTGGCATGGAACGACGAAGGCATCCAGAACCAGATGTCAGGTAGCGTTTTGATCGACGGGCACATCTACACCGTCAACGCCCATGGTGGCCGTCCTGGCGATCTGATCTGCTTCGATCTGGCCGCCCGCCGCATCCGCTGGACCGGCGGCGGCTTCGGCCAGGGAACCCTGATCGCCGCTGGCGATCGCCTCCTGGTCATGAGCGACAACGGGGCTCTGAGTCTGGTGGCGGTCGATCAGTCCAACTATCGTCCCTTGGGCCGCCAGCAGGTGCTCCCTGAGGGCCAATGCTGGACCGCGCCGGCCATTGCCGGCACCACGGTGTTTGTCCGCAACACCGCTGGCCACCTGGCAGCCTGGCAATTGCAACCGTGACACAGTAGGGTTCTGCGGTATTCTGCGTTGGTTATACCCTGACTCTGTTCGTAGAGCGCTATATATGAAAATGTCTCACGCAGAGAGCGCAGAGTTCGCAGAGGCCCTGCGGGCAGCGGAAGAGAGCTAAGAAGACAGGGGCCCGGCTTTCCTTGGCGAACTTGGCGCTCTTGAGCGAAGCGGGCGTGAGATCTGCCGGAATGTCGCACGCAGAGAGCGCCGAGACATACGGTGTGTATCGGCCAACTCAGAAATAGACCCGCA
>SLQH01000103.1 GCA_007131555.1 Planctomycetota bacterium
CTGGCCACCGGGCAGGAAGTCTTCCGGCAAGAACACCGGACCAGCGGCAACGCCTTCCTCCTGGCCTACAATGGCCTGCTGATCGCCTCTGGTCGTGGCGGCATCACCGTGATGCCGGCTGACCCACAACACGGTGGCCAACCAGCCCATGCCATTCAGATACCGCTCACCCGAGGTTATGACAGTGTTGTCATGCCAGCCTTCACCAACGGCATGATGTTTGTGCGTACCGACAATTGGACCATTGAAGCATTCCACATCGGTTTCTGAACCAACCGTCTGCAACCCCATCGCCGTCTGGCCCCGAGGATGTCCATGAGCCTGCGCCCCTCATTCCCAGCCGTCCGGTTTCTGCTGTTTCTGCTGATCCTGACCCAAGCCGCTCGAGCCCCGCTCTGCGCTTATGTCACACCACCGCCACGTTATATCAACGTCACCGTTGACTGGACCGATCCGACATCCGGCGAACAGCACCAGGTCAACGGCCAGCTCATCTTCGACAATTACCGGTTTCCAGCTCTGATCCGTGGCGAGACCGGTATTGAGAGCCTGCGACGCTGGGATGTCAAATCCTTCGTTCCCCAGCGTCCGGGCGAGATCACCATCGTTCAGACGGATGATCGCAGCGATGGCCATGTCTGGCATGAATGGCGCCACTATCGCGGCAATAACCGCTTTCGTTTCCCATACGCCAGTCTCCCCCTGGTACAACAGGCTGAAGCCCTCTTGGATCAGGCGATGCTGGAACATGCTGGAGGTGCTGCTGCGGATCTGGTGGATGACGATGGCCCAGGAGCCTTTGACGAAAGCCCTGATCTGGATGCCGACGCCATCCTCGACATCCGCAACATCGACCGGGAACCGGGAACCCGCGACCAACAGGATACCGACGACAATGACAATGATGATGAGCCAAGCGGAATGCGTCTGGCCGTACATACCGACCCCGGCTATCGCGAAATCCCGACCGCCGCCATCACCTCGATCAGCTTCCTGACCGCCGCCGATGGCTATCGTTTCGAGACCTATACCGGTCGCTACGTCCAATACAGCAATGCCGCCCGTGGTGACGACGGACGAGTCCAGGTGATGGCGGCAACCTACTTCGGTGGCGAAGACGAAGAACGTTTCGAAGCCGCCGCCTTCATGGCTGACGGTTCGATCATGATGGTGGCTTCGACCCGTGACCTGGACTTCCTTGGCCGGAGCGTCCGCCAACGGGTCTTGGGCCAGGACGGCAATCTGGACATGGTCCCTCGTGCCTATTATCGAACCCCGACCATGGTCCACTATAGCGCCGACCTGTCACGCATCGTGGAGATAGTACGTCTGCCCTGGGGAACAGGACGCTGCACCCAGGCCTTCTTCGGCCCTGATGACGCCCTGTACCTGGTCGTAGCACCAGGACCTACCATGCCCGGCTTCTTCGCTGGTCTACGCAACACCCGAATCTCCGGCCATGAACGCGGCGGGGGCCTGCACCACTTCCTGCTGCGCATCTCCCCTGACCGCAGCCGGGTCGATTGGGCGGTCAAGTTCCGTCACGGCGGCTTCCAGGCCAGTCTCTACCCCGACAACCGCATCGCCGTGCGCCAGCACACCCAGGTCTACCTCATCGACCAACGGCGCGGTACGGTCAGCGATGGACCCACAGTCATCACCGGCGGCGGTCGGGTACTCGGTCGGGCCATCCACCCAGTCACCGGAGCCTTCTACTTTGGCGGTGAATACCACAATGCCACCGGCTTGGAACCCTGGCGCAACCCCTGGCTGCGCAAGTTCGACAGCGATGGCAACTGGGCCTGGACTGCCTACGACTGGACCGGTCCGATCGTCGGCGTAGCCCAGTTGCGACTGGTCTCAGACTCCCGGGTCGAGGAGATCCGCATTGGCGCTGATGGAAATCTGCTCTTCAGCGGATGGTCGGACGGCGGTAACTCGGTGTTTACCCGCCAACCCTATGATCTGCGCAAACCGGTCCCCTCATCCGGTTGGTGCAACTCGATCTGGGGAGCCCGGGTCCTGTCGGTCCCCTACCTGATTCGCATGGATGCCGAGACCCAGGAGGTCTATGGCATGACTCGTTACATGAGCTACCTACCGACCAGCAACATCCCCAACTCGGCCAGGATCGGCGACTTCACCACCACTGAGAGCGGTGAAGTGGCGGTGACTGGTGGCTCGGCCTTCTCCTTCGTCGAGACCTGGGACGCCTGGGTTGAACCCTGGTACATACAGCACCGCAAGGATGAGTTCGCCACCGGAAAAGGCGGCACATTCTTCACCCTGTTCACCGCCGACATGCGGCGCCCCCGCATCGCCACCATCGTGCCCGGCATCTCGAATCCCCAACTGGCCACCCGTGGTCGCTACATCCTGCTCTACGGCTCGGCCCGGACCCAGTCCCAGCACTACGCCCATCGTCTGGACACCATCATCCGCAACGCCATCCAGCCTGAACACGGCGGGGGCGCTCATGACGCCTACGTCATGCTCATCGACACCCAGGGGGAACCCAATCCGCCAGAGATCCCCGAGTGGCAATGGAACCATCCCAGCCTACGCCGACGGAGATAAACTGCACTTCCCACTGTCCACCACACCATGCCGCCAATGAGCGGCGACATGGTCACTCAGGCAGATAGACCACACGCGACGCTTCAATCGTTTGGCCTCGCAGATAGGCGGCGGCGTTTTCAGCCGAACCTACCTCCATCGCCTGACGCCCGTCGACACTGCATGAGCCTTGATGACAACACAGCATGACGTTGTCCAGTCCGGACAGCGGCCCGCTGTAGGGCTCATGGCGGTAGACATCCAGCGCCGCCCCGGCAATGCGCTTGGCACGCAAAGCCTCATACAGGGCCGCTTCGTCTACCACCTCGCCTCGACAGGTGTTGATGAGATAGGCGTCGCGGCGCATCATGGCCAAGCGCTCGGCGTTGATCATGTCCTGGGTACTGGCATCGGCCGGCACATGCAGGCTCACCGCCAAGCTGCGCTGCAGCAGTTCTTCAAGGCTGACGTAGCTGACGCCGTGCTCTCGGGCCCAGACATGATCCTCTTGGATATCGTGCGCCAAGACCTCCATGCCGAAGGCCCTGGCCAATACGGCAATCTGCTTGCCGATACGTCCGCAGCCGATGATGCCCAGGGTCTTGCCCTGCCACAGCACCCCCGTCAAACGGCGCCACTGACCACTGCGCATCCCCTCATGGGCGATGACCAGATGGCGTGACAACGAAAACAACATGCCGAAGAACTCTTCAACCACGCTGCGAGCCGGAGCATCGGGAGTATAGGTGACAGCGATGCGATGCTGGCGGCAGAAATCAATATCCAAACCGTCCAGGCCCACCCCGACGCGGGCCACATGACGCAGGCGCGGCAGTCCCTGTTC
>SLQH01000398.1 GCA_007131555.1 Planctomycetota bacterium
AGATCGCCACCGTTCTGTCCCTGGGCCAGCGCTTTGAGGGGGGGCGCAGGCTCGGCCAGGATCTCAGTCTGGCCGAGCTGCGGCGGGATTTCGCGGCCGTGTTCCTGGCCCTGGGGCGCGTCGATGATGCCGCCCTGGCCGATCTCGGTCTGCCGGCCGGCAAGGGCGGCAAGGTGGCGGCCGATGTCCAGACCCTGGCCACCACTCAGGCCGGTCTGTTTGCCGGAGGCGATATGCTCCGTCAGCGCCGTCTGGCCATCCGCTCGGTGGCTGATGGCAAGATCGCGGCCTGTTCGATCAGCCAGTTCCTGCGCGGCGAGACCCCCAGCGGTGAGGTCCGCCGCTTCAATTCCCGCACTGGCCGTCTGGCCCTGGAGGAGATCCGGGCCCTGGTGCCGGGGGCGCTCAGCAGCGATCCCCGCCAGGAACCCGGCGCTCAGCAGGGCTGCTACCAGCCTGATGAGGCCCGCTGCGAGGCCGCCCGCTGCCTGCACTGCGACTGCGTGGCTCGCGATACCTGCCGCCTGCGGGCCCTGGCCGACGCCTATGGGGCCAAGCAGGGCCGGTACAAAGGACAACGCCGGCCGATCCACCCCGTATTGATAGGCGAGGCCGTGATCTATGAGCACGGCAAGTGCATGCACTGCGGGGCCTGCGTCTATGTCTGTCAGCAGGCCGGTCAGAAGGCCGGGCTGAGCTTCGCCAACCGGGGTTTTGAACTGGAGGTCACCATCCCGTTGCGTCGCAGCATTGATGCCGGTCTGGATGGCATCGTCGATCAGGTGGTCTCGGTCTGTCCGACCGGGGCCCTGTCGCATCGCCGTGACTTCGGTGGGGTGTTCGTGGCCGATCAGCAGACCGCCGGAGTCGGCATGGAGGGCTGAGCATGATGCGTCTGTGGGTCATGATGGGTCTGTGTCTGGTTGTCACCGCCCCGGCGGTGACAAGCGAGTGGCCAGTCTATCGTGGAGATCATGGTCTGCGCGGAGTGGCCGGCGAAACCTTGGGCGACGTCCTGGTCCGACGCTGGACCTATCGCGCCCAGCGGGCCATCACCGGTTCGGCGGTGGTGCGTGATGGCCGAGTCTACGCCGCCTCCCGTGATGGGGATCTGCATATCATCAATCTTGCCGACGGCAGCCCGATCCAGCGCTGGCCCCTGGCGGCCGGGGCCAAGGCCTCACCGGCCATCCATGACCAGATCGCGGTGATCACCCTGCTGCGCGGGGTGGTGCAGGCGATCAGCCTAGAGGACGGCAGCGAACTGTGGCGCACCAGTGCCGAGGATGCCGTCAAGGGGGCGGTCAACATCTGGCCGGGCAACGATGATGCGCCGCCCCTGGTGGTGTTCTGTTCCGATGACTTCTCGGCCTATGCCCATGATCTGCGCAGCGGCGAGCGGCGCTGGCAGGTGGCGACCGGCAACTATCTCTATGGCGGTCCGGCCATCGCCGCCGGGCGGGCCGTCTTCGGCGGCTGTGACAGCTTCCTCTATGTTGTCGACCTGGCCAGCGGAGAGAAACAGGGCGGGGTGGCGCTCCCATCCTACATGCAGTCTTCGCCGGCGGTCGATTGGCCCTATGCCTTTACCGGTACCGGCGACCAGACCACGGGGGAGTTCATCGCCGCCGATCTGGCCCGAGGCGAGATCCTGTGGCGCTATGGCGAGGATGGCGGCCCCTATGTCGCCATTCCAGCGGTCAACGACGAGGTCGTGGTGTTTGGCGACCAGGACATGATTCTCCACTGCCTCGACCGTCGCACAGGCGCACAGCGGTGGACCTTCGTCGCTGATGACAGTATCGATGCCGCCCCGACCATCGCCGGCAACCGGGTGGTGGCCTGCGCCGACAACGGCATCGTCTACCTGATCGATCTGACCAGCGGGCGAGAACTGGCCCGTTTCGATTGTGGCAGTCCGATCACCGGGGGGGCGGCGGTGGCTGGCGGGCTGGTCCTGGTCGGGACCCGCAACGGCACCCTGCACGCCTTCTCGACCAGCGCTGACGATCGGTGAGCGATGCCTGGCACCCGGCCTTTGCGCATCATGGTGCTGTCAGCCGGAACCGGCAGCTTCCATTGCGGCATCAGCGTCCGGGATCTGGCCCTGGCCGACGGCCTGCGCCAGCGGGGCCATCTGGTACGGGTCACGCCGCTGTATCTGCCGCTGCGCCTTGAAGGCCCGGCCGAGGGCCTTGGGCCCTTGTTTCTGGGTGGGGTCAACATGTTCTTGCAGCAGCATGTGCCGCCCTGCCGGGTGACTCCGCGTTGGCTCGATGCCGCCTGGGACTGTCCGCATCTGCTGCGTTTCGCCGCCGGCCTGAGCGACATGACCCGGGCCCGCGGGGCCGGCAGTCTGACGGTCAGCATGCTGCGTGGTCGGCATGGCCATCAGCGCAAGGAGATCGCCCGGCTGATGCGCTGGTTGCGGCGGCAGGCGGTCGATGTGGTCGTGCTGTCGTCGATCCTGCTCAGTGGTCTGGCCGGCGAACTGGCCGCCCTGGGTCTGCCGGTGTTCTGCCTGATGGGGGGCGAGGAGGGCTTCATCGACTGCCTGGGAGCCGAGCATGCCGACCCGGCCTGGACCCTGATCCGCAGTCAGGCCCGTCATGTGACCCATTTCCTGCCGGTCAGCGCCTATGCCGCCGCCGCCCTGGCACCACGCCTGGGCCTGACGGCCGAGCACTGGACGGTCCTGCATCCGGGCCTTGATCTGACCGGATTCATCCCCGCCGACCAGCCGCCCTGCGAGCCGGTCATCGGTCATCTGGCCCATCTGGCCCCGATCAAGGGCCTGCATACCCTGGTGGCCGGGGTCGGTCATCTGCGCAACCGTCCGGTCGGGGCGGCGGCCCGTCTGCTGGTGGTCGGCTCGCGCACCCCGGCTGACCGCCTGTATGTCGCCAGTCAATGCCGCCGGGCGCGGCGGGCCGGGATCCCCCTGGCCCTGGTCTGCAATGTCGATCGTCAGGCCAAGATCGCCCAACTGCGCCAGATGAGCGTCCTGTGCGTGCCGCCCACCTATCCTGAGGCCTTCGGTCTGTATCTGATCGAAGCCATGGCCTGCGGGGTGCCGGTGGTGGTGCCGCAGCGCGGCGCCCTGGCCGAGGTGGTGGCGGCCACCGGTGGTGGCATCACCTATCCGGTTGATGATCACCACGGCCCCGACCCAGATGAACCGCTGGCCCTGGCCCAGGCCTTGGCCGGCCTGCTGCAGGATCCTGGACGTTGTCGCGCTCTGGGACGGCGCGGTCATGACGCGGTCCATCAGCGCTTCACCCATCAGGCCGCCGCCGCCGCTCTCGAGGCGATCATGCTGGCATCGCCGGCCGTGGCCGCGAGAGTGTCAGCACCGTCAGGATGACGGCACAGGAGGACAGCCCATGACCCTGGTA
>SLQH01000336.1 GCA_007131555.1 Planctomycetota bacterium
AATGGTGGCTGGTGCCGGCGGCGACCGTGCTCTGGGTGACGATCCGGTTGCGGGCTCCCAGCACCGAGAGTTCGACCAGGAGGTCCTGATCCCCGGCCCTGATCACCGCCTCAAGGGCCTCCTGATCCCGCCAGTCATCCGGCAGGGCCAGGGCCTGACAGGTCGCTTCAAGGGTGGCGCCGTCGCGCAGTGCCCGTATGACCAGATGGTCGTCGATCGCCTGGAGTTCGCAGTCCTTGGCCACCACGTCCTCGCGCCACACCAGGCCGCCGCCGCCATCACGGAAGGCCTCATAGCGCTGGCTGCGTTGGCGCAGGGCGGGATTGGCCAGACGGCTGACGGCGGCGAAGAGGGGGGTCGATGGCATGGTGGCTCCAGGTGAACGCGCCACTATGCTGTGATGTATGGATGGGTGAACCCCCAACCCGCAGGCTCTCACCTCAATCATTGTCCGGAGGCTGATCGTCGTCCATCTCCAGGTGACCATAGCACCGATAGCGACGGGGCGTATGGCCTTCGATGCGGTGGAAGGTGCGACTGAAATGGCTGTGGCTGGTGAATCCGCAGCGCCGGGCGATCTCGGCAATGGCCAGGGTCCTGTCACGCAGCAGTTCACGGGCCCGTTGGATACGCAGGTTGTTGAGGGTGGTGCGGATGTTCTCGCCGGTCTCATGGTGGTATTGGCGTCCCAACCAGCGGGGATGGTAGCCGAGGGCTGTCGCCACGATGTCGATGTCCAGGTCCGGATCAGCCAGATGTTGGCGGAGCAGCTCCCGACAACGAACCGCCACTGCCGGTCCACCCCGCATGGCCCGGGGTTGCTGCCGGGTGGCGGCCAGGGCCAGATCAAGGGCCAGGACCAGCAGTGGACGATGTGGCGCTCCGAGACCATCAATCGCGGCCGCCTCCAGGGCGATGATCAGATCCAGGGTCTGATGGAACAGGCGTCCGGCTGGCCCCCCGAAACGCCACGACATCTCTGACCAGCGTTCCTCAGGCTGGTTACGGCAGATGATCACCAGATCGTCATCACAGGGGAAGATGCACACGGCCGGGAGACGACGATGTCGGGGATCGAAGTCGAGATGATAGGGACGATGGGCCGGGATCAGGAGGATGTCACCGGCCTCAATGGTACAGCCGCCTTCTGGCCATGAGGCATGGAAGCGTTGTCGTTCTGCCACAACCAGACCAGGTGTCTCATTGCAGGGATGGCCCGGACGGGCTGGGCCAGATTGGGGGATCAGGTGGCAGTCACCGCCCTGGCGTTGCCAATGGTCACGATGACGGGTCAGGCCGGTGACTACCGTCGCCAAGGGAGATCGTCCGGACATTGTTGCGTTACGATACGGTCGGGGATCCAGGGCGTCAACCGAGTGTGGTGTCCGGTTCAATACCAGCGGCAGGTCGGTCCATGGTTGTAGGGATTGAAGCGCTGTCCGTGCAGCTTCTCTCCGGGCGGGTTGATGGCGTCGAAGGCCGCACGCAGGGCATCGTCGCTACTGATGTCGCAGGCCTGGAGGCAGTCGGTGAGCTGCTCGTGATTGCTGGGGGCGATGATCGGGATCACCGGGACCTCCCGCTGCATGGTGAAGGCCAGGGCCATCTGGGCAGGGCTGCGGCCATGTTCACGGGCCAGGGCCGCCAGACGGCCAAGGGCGTCCTGGATCGGTCGGGAGAAATAGATGTGGTCCGGTCGGGATCTGTAGTCGGCATACCGGGGAGTGTCGGGCAGGGCCTCAGGACCACCCAGCATCTCTGCTGACAGCAGACCCTGATCAAGGGGGGAATAGGCCAGAGCCGCCATGCCGTAGCTCTGCATGGCCGGGAAATTCTCACGCTCCAGGCGCCGGTCGAAAAGGTGGTATTCGCTCTGATCGCTGACGAACTTGCAGGTGTGATGCTTCTCGGCCGCCCAGCAGGCCTCGACCAGCTGCCAGCCCTTGTAGTTGCTGGCCCCGATGTACCGGACCTTGCCGGATCGCACCAGATCGGTCAGGGCCATCAGGGTCTCATCGATGGGCACGAAGCGCTCGACGCAGTGGATCTGGTAGAGGTCGATATGGTCCAGTCCCAGGCGTTGCAGGCTGTCATCGCAGTGCTGGATGATCGACCGCCGCGAGGTCATGAAACCATTGGGCTCGCGTGGATTGGGGGCTGAACACTTGGTGGCGACCAGCACCCGGTCGCGGCCACCGCGGTTGCGGACCGCCTGACCGATCAGCCGCTCTGCCTGGCCTTTGCCGTAGCCTCGGGCGGTGTCGATGAGGTTGATGCCCGCATCCAGGGCGGCATTGATGAGCGGTTCGACCTGATCAGGATCGACCCGGTCAAGGCGCCAGGTGCCGAAGGCTTGGCGTGATACCATCAGCCCGCTGCGGCCGAACTGTACATGGTCCATGGCATATCCTCCTGTGGCCTGGACCCTAGGATCTGCCGTCGGGACAGTCCACGACTTGTGGTATTGTCAGGACAAATCCTGTCATCGTCCGACGACCCGATGCAGATGGGTCTGGCTGCGGACGAAGATGGCATCCGGCCCCAGGGTGAAGGCCGGCCCGTCGCTGCCGGCAAAACGCGGTTCGCCGAGGGTGAACTCGTAGGAGGTCTGCGGGGTCTCAATGGTGAGATCCGCCACCGTGCGACCATCCAGGGTGAAGACCGACAACAGGCCCCGACTGGTCAGGCCGTAGAGATGGCCGTTGGCGGACAGCAGGAGGTGGTCGGTGGGCGGGACCGCCCTCTGGTTGTTGTGGCGTCGAGCGATCCGTCCCTGGACCAGTTCACCAGTGCCGGCATTGAGGATCCCACCGTTGATATGGTAGAAGCGGCCGCTGAGGTAGAACATCCAGGGCTTGTTGCCGCCGGCGAAATCCCGGTTGCCGGCCCCGGCCGTGCCGCCATGCCACAGCACCTCGGCGGACAAGGTCTGGCCATTGAGAGAGAAGCGGACTGCCGCCGGTGGCGCTGGATCAGCGTTGCCCTTGTTGGTCCAGCCGCAGTGCTCGCCGGAGCCGCAGAAGAAGGCGACATTGCGCTGGTCATGGGCCACCAGGATCTGCATGCCCTCGTCCTTCCAGCCGTCGATGGTCAGGGGGCGGCCGTCGGGCAGCAGATAGGCGTTGGGACCGGCGGTCCACAGTACATGGTGACCATTGACCTCCAGGACCGCCGGAGAGACGATGGTGTGGGCGTTAATATCATGCTGCCACAGCAGGCGCCCTGTGCTGGCCTCAAAGGCCCGCACCCGATTGGTGATGTCGCTGATCAGCAGGTTGTTCCACAGGATGGGCGAGCGGCCGTTGCGGCAGTATTCGCCAGCTTGACCTGGAGAGAAGGCGACCCATCGCTGGGTGCCGTCCAGATCGTGACAGAAGAAGCCACCCCAGGCGGTGGCGGTCCAGATGTGGCGCCCATCGCTGACCGGGGTGGCGAAGGCCACGCCGACCTCGTTGGTATTACCGCCGGAGCAGTCATGGCGCCAGGTCATCAAGGTCATGCCGGCCTCGCGGGCGGTCCGCAACAGTTCCTGGATAGGGCGTTCATTCTGGGCCACGACCTTGTTCCAGCGGGCATTCCAACTGTACCCGGCGGCCTCCATGGCGGTGGCATCCCGATCGCGCAGGTAGGCCCGGGCGAAGGTCTGACGCCGGGCATAGTCCTGCCAGACCTGCGACTAGGCGGCGCGGGCCGCGTCGCGTTGGGGTTGGGGTACGGCCGCCAGATGGTCGAGGGGGCGTTCCCACAGGATCCGTCCGCTGCGTCCATCGACGGCCACCAGGGCCGGGAAGTCCCGTACACCCTCCAAGGGCTCGACGGTCATGATCACCCGGTCCCCGACCACGATCGGTGAGGAATTGCTCCACGACGGCAGTTCGGTGCTCCAGGCGACCTGGAGCCCGGTGGTTGGCGGGGTGATGCCGGGGAAGATGCCGGTGCCGTCACGGCGATAGCCGGCGATCTGGGGGCCGACCTCTGCGGCGCTCAGACTGGCGAGGCACAGGATCAGGGCTGGGATGGCGGTGCGCATACGGATCTCTCCTGGACTGGTGGGGTGGTCATCACGATGGGGTCGTGTGCGTGGTCAGGGCCTCCCAGGCCTCGTAGACCGCCTCGGCATTGGCCAGGGGGGTGGCACCCTCCCACGAGAACTGGGCGATCACGCCGCCAGCGGGATCGTGAAGGGTGTCGTAGACCTTCTCCACAGCCTGCCGGACCTCCTGGGGACTGCCATGGGGGAGGATGTGCTGGCGATCGATCTCGCCCCAGAAGGTGAGATGGTCCTTGGCGGTGGCGGCCAGACGGTCGAAGTCCATGCAGAACAACTGTGAATTGACGGCATCGATGCCGATCTCGACCAGGTCCGGATAGATGTCCTGGATGCAACCGTCCGAGTGCATGAAGAAGGCCTTGCCGTGATCATGGGCGATGGTGGCGTACTCTGCATAGAGGGGCTTGAACAGGCGTCGCCACTGGTCAGGTGAGATCAGCAGGCTGATCTGGCTGCCCCAGTCGTCCATCATGACCAGGGCGTCGACCTCGGTGGTCGCCCATATCTCATACTGGCGGCGATAGAAGTCATGGACCAGGTCGATCAGCGCCTGCAGTTCCGGGCCCTCCTCGGCGAAATCATAGAACAGGTTCTCGGTGCCGCGCAGGAACTGCATGCGCTCGAAGGGTCGGGCCCAGCCAGAGGCGAAGACATAGCGCTCCTGGTCACGACAGAAGGCATTGACCGCTGCCGTGTCGACGGCCAGCAGTTCCTCCGGCGGTGCCAAGTCCTCCAGGCGGACCCAGTCCTCCAGCAGGGGATGCTTGACCTCGCCATGGACGCCCGGCAGGACGTTCTCGAACACGCAACCCCATTCATCGGTGGCAGTGCCGACGGCGTAGGGATCGCCGGCGGTCTTGCGCGGCGCTGGTCGGCAACCGGGGACCTGGCAGATGTCGGCTGGCCAGCGCTGACGGAAGGCCTCGACCGTCTCCTGCCCGTGGTGGAGGGCGGTCGACGGCAGCAGCCACAGGTCGCGCGGTGGGCGATCGGGGTGGTCGAAGCAGAGGCAGCGCTGGACGCGCTCACGGCTGGTCATGGTCTTCATATATGTCATTATACCGGTGGCTGCCGGGCATATTCTCTGCTGTCTGTGTCATTTCTTCCGGTCCGGTGTCGGCAACAGGAGTGGGCGGCGCAGCGCCAGGGGCTAGGATCCAGGCGATGGTGATGCATATCTTCAGACCACCAGGGTTGCAGGGCGGTTTCCATGCCCAGGGACCGGACCCCGCCTGTCCGGCCCTGACCCATTGCGGCGAGAACTGGTGGCCCCAGCGCCGCCGGATCGGGCGCCACGACCACCCGGTGTGGGAGTTCTACCTGCAACTGGATGGGGTTTCCCGGTGGCGGATCGCCGGTGCCGATCCGGTCACGGTGGGATCAGAGGCCCTGCTGCTGGTACCGCCGGGCTGTGATCATGCCATGGAGCCGGATAGCGCCGCCGGTCATCATTTCGTCTTTGCCGGCCTTGATGTCGCCGCGCTCAGCCGTGATCTGCCGGCGCTGGCCGAGCCCTGGCAGGGCCTCGGCTGGCGGGTGATCGAGGGGGCGGGGAGCCTGCGCACACCGTTCGTCCAACTGTTGGACGAAGTGACCGTCGATCGCCCCTGGCGCAGCAACGGTCTGGACCTGGCGCTGCGCTATCTGCTGTTGGCGACCACCCGGCTGCTCGGTTCCCAACCGGCCCGGGCCTATCTGATCCTGCATCGAGGAGTCGAGGAGGCCCGCCGCCTGCTCGATGACCAGCCGGGCCGGCGGTGGCAGTTGGCGGAACTGGCGGCCGCCGTCCATCTCTCGCCCCAGCATCTGTCGACCCTGTTCCATCGCCAGTTGGGCCAGCCGCCGCACCGCTATCTGTTGGGGCGGCGGATCGGCCGGGCCAGAGAGCTGATCGCCCGTAGCGACCTGTCCATGTCCGAGGTTGCCCGCCGCTGTGGCTTTTCATCATCCCAGCATCTGGCCCGGGCCGTCAAGCGGGCCACCGGCATGAGCCTGAGCGTCTGGCGTCAGACTGACACAGAGCGGTGATGCGGGCCGGTCCAGGCCGACGAAAGGATGTCATGTCCCGTCCAGTGATCGCCTTCCATCACGCCCTTGATGAGATGGACCGCTTCTTTCCTCGTGAGGACCGCGAGGCCCTGGCGGCGGTGGCCGAACTGCGCTGCCTGGGCAGCAATGATCCAGCCGTCATCCTGCCCCGTCTGGCGGATGTCGACATCCTCAGCGGGGCCTGGGGCATGCCCCGCCTTGATGCGGCCTTGCTGGCCGCCGCTCCCCGTCTCAAGGCGGTCTGTTACGCCGCCGGATCGGTCAAGTATTTCGTGACCCCGGAATGCTTCCGCCGGGGGGTGATCGTCACCACCGCCATGTATGCCAATGCCGTGCCCGTGGCCGAGGTCACCACGGCCCTGATCACCCTGGCCAACAAGCACTGGTTCGCCTGTCAGGACCGCCTGCGGGCGGCGGCCCAGGCCGACCAGACCATGGTCGAGGTCTGGCGGGATCTGGTCGATGACGGTCATCCCGGCAACTACCGCACCCCGGTGGGCCTGGTTGGGCTGGGCGCCATCGGGGCCCTGGTCCTCGACCGCCTGCTGGCCATGGACCTGGAGGTGCTGGTCTACGACCCATATTGCGATCCGGCCCGCCTGCCGGCTGGGCCGGTCCGCCTGGTCGATGATCTGGTGGAGATGGCGGCAGCGGTCCAGGTCCTCAGCCTGCATGCGCCGGACATCGACGCCTGTCGCCACATGATCAATGCCCAGGTCCTGGCCGCCCTGCCCGATGGGGCGACCCTGATCAACACCGCCCGTGGCCGTCTGGTCGATGAGGCGGCCCTGATCGCAGAACTGCAACGGGGGCGTATCTTCGCGATGCTTGATGTGACCCATCCCGAACCGCCGGCCCAGGACAGCCCCTTGTACCGCCTGCCCAACTGCTGGCTCAGCCCCCATCGGGCCGGTTCCTCGGCCGGCGAGATCCGGCGCATGGGATCCTGGGCCCTGGCCGAGATCCAGCGCCTGCTGCGCGGTGAGCCGGTGCGCCATCAGGTCACTGAGGGCATGCTAGCGACCATGGCCTGAGGTCTGTTGAGGAGCCTGTCTGGGCCATGCCCTGCGCTTGTGCTTGGTCGGGGGGCCTACGGTAGGCGATGGTGACGACGCAGGCCCCATTCCAGGCTGAAGAAGAATGCGATCAAAAGGAGGATCCAGGCTCGGTCCCACAGTCTGATGAGACGTTCATAGCGCTCCTCGCGGGTCAGACTGGGCAAGGCGGCGCTCAAACGATCAGCGGCATTGCCGGTTCTGTCGTCGTCATGGTCGCTGAGTCCTGTCCAGGTGAAGGAACGGCCCCCGCTGCGTTGCGAGAGGAGTCGCAGGGCCTGATCATCGATCCGAGGGTCCCGGGCTTCCAGTTGCGGTCTCAGTACAATCAGGTCGGCAGGAGCGACATCAGGACCAGCCAGGCCGTCTATGACCTCGCCTTGCCAGGAGCCGATGTGAGGGGGGGTTGCGATGCGGGCGGTGAATGATGGTTCGTCACTGAGACGCTGCAGCATATGTCGCTGGCTGTGACCCTGCGGACCGCTCAGTTCAATGACGATGTGTTGGGGCAGATCCCGATCATCAGGAGCGCCGGAATCTGGTACCACCGCCAGTTCGAGCGGGGCTCCGGGTTCGTTGCGGTGCGGGGTGATCGTCATCCGCCATGGCTGGGCACCAAGGCCTCGGCCCTGGCTGACGTGGCGCAGGAGGGGGCTGTAAAAGCGATGCAGAAATGCGTCGGCGGCATTGCGTCGCCAGCGCCAGGTGTCGTCTACGGCAACGATGGCCGCCAGACCGGCACCAAAGCGGCGGCTGACCACCAGGGGATCACCGGTATCGCTGAGCATCAGGGCCTGGGCTCCCGGACGCAGCGCCGTGATGGGCAGGCGCCCGCGCAGGCGCGGCAGACCCGGCCAGTCAATGGGTCCTGGAGGAAACAGGTTGAGGTCCATCGCCGAGGGGCTGCGCATGACGCCCAGGGGACGGTCTTCGAGAAATCCCTGTCGCAACTGGGTGGCATCAGGCAATTCGACCGGCATCAGACGACCCAACAGGGATTGCGCCATTTCAGCGATGGCGCCACGTTCGCCTGGTAGCCATATCAGGCCTGCACCCTGCTGTTCAACGGCATCGATCAGATGACGCATCATGGCATCGTTGATGACATGGGCGTCGATGTCACCAATGATGAAGGCGTCGTAGTCCTGGATGGCGACACTGCCCAGTGGCAGGACCTCAGGACCAAAGGTGCTGTCTCCCCATCGTCGCCAGCCGCCATCTGCAAGATAGGCGTGAATCTCGACCAGAGGGTCACGGTCCAGAGCGTTGCGTAGATAGCGCAGTTCGTAACGGGGCCAGTGGGCCAGCATCAATACCGTCAGACGCCGTTCGACAACCTCTACTGGTAGACGCATGGTCTGTTCATCGTCGCCCTGGCGGACCACGGCCGTCAGGTCATGGCGGCCCTCGGTGTCGATACGGGCCATCAGGACACTGCGAAAACTTTGGATATCCAGTTCGTCAGCCTGGGGATCGGGCTCGATGGTGGCGCTGTCGAGTTCGTTGTCATCAAGCAGCAAGGTGACAGTGATCGGCTCGACTCCCAGGGCCCGACCACTGAAGCGGACCTCGAAAGGCTGGCGTTCGTCGAGGGCGATGGTGCGATTGCCCTCAATTTCATCGATATGCAGTTCGCGATCGACTCTGTCACTGCCCACCGCCAGGGTCCAGACCCCATGTTCGGGATTGCGGGCGCGGCCCAGGGCGGTGCCGACCGTTGCCAGGTCAGGACCGCGATTGACCCGGCCATCGCTGACCACGATCAACAGATCGTAGCGCATGCGTTCAGCCACGGTGGCAATTTCCTGACCCAAGGGGCTGCTGGTGCCGGTGGCGGCAAGCTGATCCAGAGCCTCGTCGTCCATGGCTTCGAGACTGCCACCGATCCGATACCAGCTCAGCAGATGCTCTTCACCGGACTGTCTGCTCAGGGCGTCACGCAGGTGATGCGTGGCATCGATACGGCGAGCAAGATCAGGGGCGTCGTCGCGCAGCATGGATGTCGAGGAATCAACCAGGATCGCAATCCGTCCTGGGGTGGCGACGCTGGTGGTCTCTCGCCACGATGGATCACTGATGCAGATCAATACCGTCACTAGGCCGGCAACACGGCAGCAGCGCGCGATCGCCCCGGCGGTTCCCGGCGGGCGCGGGCCATAGCGGGCCCAACTCCACCACGCCACAGCGATGGCCAGGAGGATGAAGGGGTAGATCATCCAGCCCTGGGCGTTGGCCAGAACGAAGGTCAGGGCCTGGCGACCGGAGTCAGCGTCCATAGGTCCTCCCTGCCCAGGCTGCCAGGAGTCCTTCGCCGAGTGCCAACACCAAGGCCATGATCAACAGGGTCAGGCCCCAGTCACTCCCTTGACGACTGCCCAGGGCGCTGGCCAGATCGCCTTCGGTCGTTGCGAGCCGACTGGCCCCCAGGGTGCTTTCGTCGGGGCAGGGCAGAATGATGGCCTGGTTGGAGTGGCCATCGGCCGTGATGCGTTCCCAGCGTCCGGGGCTCAAGCGCCATTGCTGGCCAGCGGCGATCTGGCGACTGACGGCCTCACGGCGGAAAGTGATATCGGCATCGGCTGTACCGGAGGCGTGCAGTACCTGGGCTTGTCTGACCATGGCTGTGACCTGTCGCGCCGTCTGTTGTACCCATAGGGTCGAGGCCCCACTGTCCCAGAAGGCCTCGAAACGGTCGATATCCATCAGGTTGACGATGACTGCGCCGCGGCCATGGCGCACGGCCACCACCACTGCGGCATCGCCAGCCTGCAACAGGGTCATGGCGTCGTCATCAATGATCGCCGATTGGACCTCGTCAAGACTGACATGGCGCAGATGGACGTTGAGGATCGGATCCTTGGCGCTCAGGGAGCCACCGGGAGCGTGCATGTTGTCGATGATGGAAATGGCCTCGACCAGGATGGCCAGCTCGGGATGATCGACCAACAGTGCATGATCAGCCCAGAGTACCCCGCCGCCATCGATCCAGCGCAGCAGGGCGTCTCCTTGTCCAGGAGTCGCCCGTAGTGCCACCAGCCCATGTTCCGGCAGGGGCTGGGTGGCCAGGGCTCCAGGACGGATGCGGGTGGTGTCGAGATGGTGACTGGCGGCAGCCAGGGCGGTGGCCAGCATCGATCGCCCCTCACTGACCGCCAGGGTTGTGGTATGGGGACGCACTCTGATTGGTACTTCAAGCGCGTCATCATAGCGCAATCCCTCGTCATCATCCAGTTGTACGCGCACCAGGTGGCTGCCACTGGGCAGGGGAGGGATGGGGATGTTGATCATCCCATCATCGCCGGCGATGGCGATGGCGATGGGCAGGGGCGCGGCATCTCCAATGTTCAATTGGGCGCTGGAGGGGGTCCCGGCAACCTGCAGACGCATGGTTCCAGGACTGCCCGGAGTGGGGTCGGGCATATGTTCGATGCCCTTGACAAAGACATTGTCACCAGGCTCGCCATAGACCAGGCGTATCAGGCTGCGACTGTGGTCGACAAGGGCAGCTCGCAGACGACCACCGTCATCCTGACGGAAATCGCTGATCAGCAGTACCGTGCTGTCGCGTTGACAGGCATCGCGGATCATGTTCAGGGCGTGTTCGTCGGTCGTGGCGTCATCCAGACCGCCGGGCAGGTCTTCGCTGCGCAGGCGGGCGATCAGTTCCTCAGCCCGTCGCGCCCCGACCGGCTGTGGGCCACCGACGGCTGATACCCCATCGGACACCGTGAAGATGACGAAATCCCGCCCCTGCAGGCCATGCTCAGCGATATCGTGGCGGAATTGTTCCAGCGCTCCTGGTCCGTCATGGCGCGGCCCCATGCTGGCGCTGATATCGATCACCAGGACGACATGTCCGCCTTCGCCCAGACCCAGGATGCTTGGTCGGGCCAGTGCCAAAGCACACAGGGCCAGCAACAGGCAGCGGAGCAGGAGCAGGAGCAGGTTGGTCAGGCGATAACGACGTTGGGCTGTGGCCATCGCTGCCAACAGCCAGGTCATCGCCGCCCAGGGGCGGAGCACCGGACGTTGGCGCAGCAGCAGGTGGATGGCAATCGGCAGAGCCACCGCTGCCAGGCCCCACAGCAGGGTCGGGTTCAGGAACTGAATCATGCCACCGCCAGTGATAACCGCTTTTTGTCGAGCCACCAGAGACGATCGCTCGTCTCTGGGGTCTTATGGGCTAGGAGCCTGTAAGGAATAGACTGACACATCGCCTGGCGTGGCCTTTTCGGCTCCGGTCTCGCCAATACCCATTGCCTATCACAAGACCACCACGGAGCACCGGGCCTTGGCCCGCGTGCCGATGCGCGGCTGCCGTTTTTTCATCCAGTACCAGCCTGATCGGCGGCAGGGCACCCGTGCTACGGATCGTAGCTATCGCGACTCGTGATCATGGGCACCAACAAAAACGCACGCGAGGTGCACCGCCCCTGCCTATAGCGGTCTCAAGGATCGTCGGCGGGCCAAGGCTCGGTGTTCCGAGTGAAGATGCGGCGATCCTGGGAGTCTGTAGGGGATCGACAGACTCCTCGCCTGGCTGGGCCATGGCGGTCGCTATCCCTTACAGAACTAGGAGTACGGATATCGGGACATGCAACAACACGGAGGGAAGGCCTCCGGGTTGTCATGAGGGGCTGTAGAACAGCGCCAGTTGATGTCTGTCAGCACTTCTTCTTTTTGCGACCACAGGCCAGAGCCCGTTGCCGATTGAGGATGGCACGGCCATGGCGGGTGCTCATGCGACGACGGAAGCTGACCATTTTGCGCTTCTTGGCAGCTGAACGGCGGATGTAAATCTTCATGGTTGGCCTCCGTGAGGTGGGAACCATAGCGCCTTGTGGGGGCTGTCAACATGCGTTTATGGCGCGGTGAACCGGGCCGGCCCTTGACAGGCCATGATCCTCATCAGAATCCCGTTCCTCGACGATGGCCCATCGTCTAACGGTAGGACACCAGATTCTGGCTCTGGGAGTTGGGGTTCGAATCCCTGTGGGCCAACCACTCCGCGACCTCCCGCCGTATGGCGGGGGGTCGTGCCCTTTTGGTGATGCTGTGATCCTGGTACTTGCTCGCTGTCCAGGGTCTGCGTAACATGGTCCTCTGGAGGTACACCATGGAACCACAACTGCTGGCCAAGAGCTTCAAGTACACGGGTCATCCCGGTTGCAAGGGAGCCCTGTTCACCGGTGCTGTCTACATTGATGACGAGGGCATCTATGTGCTGCACAATCGCTTCACCTGGGAATCGGGCAATACCGCCTGGGCGACCTTCGGGGCCCTTGGGGCGCTGATCAATTATCTTTGTACCCGCAAGAAGACCGTGGATTATCCCTTCTCCAGCAGCCCGTTCGCGGATCTGCCCGAGGAGGTACAGGCCCGGTTCACCGCGGTGACCCCATCGCGCACCGCTACTCTGGCGATCATCCCCAAGGAATCGGTCACTGGTTACCTCAAGTCCTTCATGAAGGGGGCCAGGATTCTGGTCGGTGATGTCACCCTCTGGGCAATGGGGGCCAAGAAGGACGTCTGGGAGCGACTGTCTGAGATGGGCTATATGGAGCGTGCTGAACAAGATGCAGCTGCCGAAGCCTAGGAGTTTGTTGGGGGATAGAGACCGAGCATGGTGCAGGGCATGTTCGCCTTCG
>SLQH01000328.1 GCA_007131555.1 Planctomycetota bacterium
CCTGAGCGTTTCTGGCAACCGGGTGGCTGCGGATCGCCATATGAAGGCTGCTCGTAAGGCAGGTAACTACTCGGTCCCTATGGGCCTGAGTGCTTACTTCTGTAGTTATTACGACAATTCCATCGGAGTTCTGAGTCTATCCCCCTCCTCCTCCCATCCGGGCGATCGCATTCTGCAAGGCTGCCAGGGGACCGCTGTTGTCCATGGGCAGGACCAGTCGTGCAGTGCCGGTTGTGGGGTCGGTGTCGTGATAGCGAGGGTCGTTGATCGCGGCGGTGAAGTTGGCCAGTTCGTTGAGGAGATTGGCCCCGGCTT
The DNA here is from genome assembly GCA_007131555.1 of Planctomycetota bacterium. Classification (GTDB taxonomy): domain Bacteria; phylum Planctomycetota; class UBA11346; order UBA11346; family UBA11346; genus SLQH01. The sequence goes on from SLQH01000328.1 coordinate 316, forward strand.
GGAAGGCCTGCTGCATGCTGGCGAGTTGTGGATTGGACGTCGCTTGAGTTGGGCTGGTTGGAGTCGGGCTTAGTTTTGGGGTATCATGGTCTGCGCTGCTTGGGTCATGGTCGCCGATTATGGGCGCGGCATTGCCATCGCCGCGTTCCTCGGCCTGCTGGGCGGCATCGGCGGCGGCGGCGGGTGCATCCTCGTGCAGGTCGGCATCCAGGCGTTCGACGTCTTCCAGGAACTTCTTCAGGCGGTTGCCCTTGAGGGCGATTTCGCTTGCGCCGCCGTCCAGGACGCCGCTGAACAGGTTGCGCTTGAAGCTCAGAAGGCGTTCGATGCTGCCTTCGATGCCGTGGGCGCTGACCAGGTTGTAGACCCGCACTGGTCGTTCTTGGCCCATGCGATGGACCCGGCCGATGCGTTGTTCAAGCACAGCGGGGTTCCATGGCAGATCGACATTGATGACCACGTCAGCGCATTGCAGGTTGAGCCCGGTGCTGCCGGCATCGGTGGAACAGAAGACCCGGCACTGAGGGTCGTCGTGGAAACGGGCGATCAGGGCTCCGCGTTGCGGTGATGGTATGCCGCCATTCAAGAAGGCGTAGCCCCAGCCGGCATCGTCGAGTGTCGCTGTGATCAGTTCGTGCATGGCCAGCCAGGTTGAGAAGATGACCACCTTGCGGGTTGGATCGGCCAGTTCACGCTCCAACAGGCTGCGTGTCTCGGCGATCTTATGGTTGTCGTCGCAGCTGGGGTCCAGCAGGTAGGTGCTGTCACAGACCATGCGCATGCGCTGGAGGAGCAGTCGCAGACGAAGTTGATCCTGTTCGCTCAGGTACTTGTAGCGGTGCCATTTATGGACCAGACGGGAGACGCTTTGGGCATCATCATCGTGACAGGCCTTCTGCTCTTCGGTCATCGGGACATGGAGGGTGGTCACGCTGCGTGTGGGAAGTTGGCTGAGAACCTCCTCCTTGGTACGGCGCAGCAGGATCGGGCGCAGGGTCTGTGCGATCTGGTCCAGGGCCCGGTAGCCGATGATCTTGGTGCTATCGTCTTCATAGACGGCATGGCGATCGCGGAAGCTGAACAAGGGGCCAAGCAGATGGCGATCGACCACTTCGACCAGGGCGTGCAGTTCTTCGATACGGTTCTCCAGCGGGGTGCCGGTGAGGATTGCCACATGGGGAGCGTCCAGACGGCGGATCGCCTGAGCGGCCAGGGTGGCCCAGTTCTTGATGCGCTGGGCTTCATCGAGCAGCAGCAAGTCCGGTTGCCAGTTCTGGATGAAGGGGAGATCGGAGTCCAGGCATTCGTAGTTGACGATCTTGATCGGGGGCTGGTTGCTGGCCCATTGCTGGCACCGCTGAAGACGCGAGCCGCTGATGATCAGGGCTGTGTCCTTGGCGAAGCGCAGCAGTTCATCGGCCCATTGCTGTTTGAGGGAGGCCGGACAGACGATCAGGATCCGTTCGACCTGGGCATGGTCTCGCAGCAGGCGGGCGGCAGCGATGGCCTGGATGGTTTTGCCCAGGCCCATGTCATCGGCCAACAGACAGCGCCCGGTCTGGGCGATGAACCAGGCTCCCTGGCATTGATAGGGGAGCAGTCGGGCGCCAGGCAGGAGGGTGGCCAGGGCCGGATCCCGTTCGTGTTTGGGGAAGGCCCTGGCCAGGCTTTGGCAGCGGCGCTCGTCATCATGCTGACGAGCCAGGAAGGCGCGGGCATCATCGTAGAAACGGAGTTCGTGTCCGGCCCTGTCTGCGGCTTTCAACAGGGCGGGGATCTGTTGTGGGGTGAGCACCCGTCCCTGTTCATCACATTTCAGGCGACAGCGGCTCAGCAGTCTGGGCGGGCAGTCGGTTCCTGGACGAAAGCGCACTTCCGGGATGCCACCGTAGTGGAGGAATAACTCCGAAAAGGCCGGAGTCCAGCCGCGCGCCCGGGCCGTCTTGTAACCACGACGCTTGCTCAGGACATGTAGGGCGAAGGCGATATGCTTGCAGATGCCCAGGGTGTTGGTGGCGAAGTCTGGACAGGTACAGAAGTTGTCGTCGCCATCGTGACTGCGGATCGACACCCGATAGGACGTCCCCTTGTCGGGATTATCGACCGAGAAGTCGCCAAAGAAGGCGTGTTCGTCACGATTGCGCAGACGAAAGGCCGCTTCCGATCCGGCTTGGATGCGGAGCCCTCGCTGCCAGGCATGGAGGCTCATCTCAAGTGGCCGATTGGTCGGTGATAGGCGGCGGGGGGAACGCTTCTTGGTAGCGGATGTGCTGCTGTACTTGGTCGACTGCTGGGTTTTCTGAGGCATGTAGTCTCCTGGGACAGGACAGGATGCAGGATCTGGCTGTCGGAAAAGGACGAAGATCCGGCCTCGCCGGGATGACGTGGTTGCTGAGCCGGAGAACGGGGTGCCGTGAGCCTGTCGCTGGCCCTGGCCCCTGCCCACCATAGGCTTATCGCCATGATACAGCATCTCATCAGCGTCGTCTCGGTCCTGGGTCTGGTCATGGGGGTGGTCATGCCAGCGCTTGAACAGCCATCGTTGGCCGAGGTCTATCGGCCCTTCTTCCCCATCGGTATGGGGGTGGACCGGGCCGATCTGGATGATCCGGCGGTGTGGGCCCTGGTGCGGCGGCAGGCGTCGGCGGTGACGGTGGAGAACGCCTTGAAGCCGGGCTTGACCCAGCCGCGTGAGGGGCGGTTCACCTTTGAGCGGGGGGATCGGGTAGTCGATGCCGCCCGGGCTGCGGGTTTGAGTGTCCATGGCCATACCCTGGTCTGGCATCGTCAGACCCCGGACTGGTTCTTCGAGGATGACGACGGTCAACCGGCCAGTCGGGAGCGGGTCCTGGAACGCCTGCGGACCCACATCGCCACGGTGGCTGGGCATTATCGGGGTCGGGTCTGGGCCTGGGATGTGGTCAATGAGGCTCTGGCCGATGGTGGGGGGAAGGAAGATCTGCGGGATAGCGCCTGGCATCAGGCCTTGGGTTTCGATTATCTGGTCGAGGCCTTCCGGGCCGCTGCGGCTGCCGATCCTGAGGCCCTA
>SLQH01000242.1 GCA_007131555.1 Planctomycetota bacterium
CGCGGCAAAGACCATCTGGCGCAGGTCACGGATACGACGTCGGATGGCATTGGCGGCGCGGATGGCCGCCGCCAGACGGGGCTCATCCAGGGGGCCGGTGGCCGCCGTGGCGATCACGGCGGCCAAGCGCCGCAGTTCGGTGGCCACCAGGGCCACCTGGCTGGCCGGAGCCCGCAGGCCCCCGGCCAGACTGAGCCCTGGCTCATCGGCTTCTGGAGCCCGACGACAGGGCATCTCCCACCAAGCCACCGGCAGACCCAGGCCCTGAAGGCGCTGGACGATGGCCGAGACGTCATCGCAGACGGCCCCAGCGCTGCAGGTGACCAGCGCGGGTGGCGGGTAATGGCAAACCGCAGCCTGACCCGGCGGCGGCGGCAGATAGACCCCCAGCATGGCCCGTACCGGACAGAACGAGGCATCCACCCCCAGGGCATCGGCCTGCTGCAACAGGCCGTCGGACTGCTCCATCAGGCAGGGAATCCACCACGCCCCATCAAGGGCAAAGGGCAGCACCCCCTCCAGGGCGCTGGCCAAGACCGGGATCGGACCAAGATCCTTGATGGTGGCCACCAGGCGCTGCCCGCCCTGCTGGGCCTGCTCCAGACGCTCACCCTCGCTGAGAAGGAAGTTCCACAGGCTGCGGCTGGCCGGGGCGGGATCGAAGCGCAGATGACGCAGACGGCGATCGCCATGGGCCAGATGCTGCGACACCGGTCCGTCACAGCAGAGGGATGGCAGACCACGGGCCTGATCAGCCGCGTAGGCCGCATCCAGACCGGCCAGGTCGACCTGGGACAGCAACTCAGTCATGGCAACGCTCCAGGACCGCCTCCAGCCGGGTCCGGGCCGCCGCCCGGGCCTGGGCATCCCCCAGTTCGATGGCCACCAGGGGGCGCGGACAGGCGGCGGCCAGGCGCGGCAGCTCGGCCCGCCAGGTATCGCACCAGGGTTGCAGGGCAACCACCACCACCGCGACCTCCGGCCCGATCCAGCCGGGCAGACGCCGGAACAGGGCGTCATTGGGCCGCCGCCCGATCTCCGGCAGGTCGGCGAACCAGGCATCGACCAGTTCGTCGACCGCCGTCGCCGGATCGCTGAGACGACGACGATCGTAGCGCCGGGGCAGGGTCCGCCGGCCCCAGCCGCTGGCATCGACGGCGATCCGGGCTCCGACCTCCTCGATCAGTTCCGGTAGCCAGCGATCCCCCTCACCCAGGCAGTCGGCCAGCAGCAGCACCCCGGCCCGGGCCAGACCTTGGACCGGCTGGGGCGGCGGCGGCAGACGCCCCTCACGCGCCGCCATCAGGGCGCCCAGGGCAGCGCCATGCCCGGCCTGGTCATGGGCCAGGGCCTGCTGGCGGCAGGCCTCGAAATGGCGCATGGTCTGGGCCAGGCCATCGGGTTGCGGGGCCTGTCCCCCCTGGGCCATGATCGCCCAGGCCAGACGATCCAGTTCGGCACGATACAGGGCGAAGGCCGCCGGACTGCGCCAGGTGCGGGGCAGATTGAAGAGGAACAGCCGTTCCCCGGCCTCCTCGGCGGCGCGGCGCTGCTGATCGCAGGTCGTGACCATCACCGCCAGATCAACCTGCGCCGCTGCCGCCGCAACGGCCTGACCGACGGCCTGGGCGCAGCGCCCGGCCACCAGGGCCGGGCTGGCCGCCGCCGGCAGGCAGCGCAGCGCCGCGCCATGGGCAGCCAGCCACTCACCGGGGACCAGCGGCGAGAGCAGGCCGACCACAGGCTGAGCGGGGCTGTGGTTCACCGTCGCCCTCGCACGGTCTCGACCAGGGCCTCGATGCGGACCGCGATGCGGGCCGAGTCAGCGTCATGGTAATCGGTCTCGATGCGCAGATAGGGCAGCCCCAAGGATTCGGTGGCCAGGCGCTCAACCCGCCAAGCCTCGCAATCGTAGGTCAGGCAGGCCTGCCAGACCAGCTCGATGATGCAGTCGGCGCGATAGTCAGCGGCCAGACGGGCCAGGGCCTGCAAGCGGCGGTCGTTGGGGGTCAGGACCGAACAGGGCAGCGACAGATAATAGTCGGCGATCGCTGCCAGCAGGTCGGGAGCCTCAGGGTCGATGGCCCCGTTGAGCATCGGCTTGACCCCGGTGCAGTTTTCCTGGCACACCACCAGGCCGCCGTGCCCCTCGATCAGGTCGATCACCCGTTCGGCGCCGTGGGCGGTCGGCACCCCGGTCAGCAGGACCCGCACCGAGCGCTGCCCGGCCACCGGCGAGGGACGCTGGGGCAGCTGCACCAGCAGATCCTCATAGGCCGTCAGGTCATCGTCGAGGCCGGCGATGATCGACTTGAAGTCGAGCAGTTCGCGGCCGGTCAGAGGCGGTTCATCAGCCTGCATCAGTTGGGCCAGGGCCAGGCGCAGGGCCCGCTCGCGATTCATGCGGATGATCGCCGCCTGCAGGGCCTCACGACTGAGGGGCCGACCCAGACGCTGTTCCAGCACCTCGGCCAGACGCCGGACCTCACAGCGCCAATGCTCGCTGGCATGGTCGTCATCAGCCTTCTGCGGCAGTTCCAGGACATGCATGGGCCGGGTCTCGGCCATCCGCTCAAACATCTTCTTCTTGCCGTCACAGGTGGTCTCGGCGACCACCAGGTCGGCCATCTCCAGGAAGGGATTGGCCTGATGCAGATGATAGCCGTAGGTCGACTTGATCAGGGGGCAGAGATTGGCCGGCAGATGCTCCTCGCCAGCCGTGGCCATGGCCGCTGAACCGCCACACAGACAGGCCGGCAGACCACCGGCGGCCATGATCAGTTCGCGGGGGGTGAACTCGCACATGATGCCCACCACCGCCCCCCCGGCCTGCTGGTGGGCCTGGGCCGCCGCCAGGGCATGGGACACCATGTCGGCAAAGCGCCGTCCGCTCTCAGGCAGGGGCGGGCCACAGACCGGGGCCGGCTCCACCACCGGCGGACAGGTCGGATCACAGCCCTGCGCTTGCAGCTTGCAGCCACAGGCATCAGGCGACGGGGAGGACGGACAGGCTGACATGGCGGGTGATCCTTGTGGGACGGGGGATGTCATCTTTCATGAGCGAAGGACTGGGTCATGACGTTTGTTCATGGCGTTGCTGCGTGATGAAAGAGCCCCAAGGGGGCTCCGTAGACCAGCCCAGGGTTGCGCCAACGGCGCTACCCTGGGTTGGCAGGGATTGGCGTTACAACCCCAACGGGGTTGCGAAGGTCTGCGCAACCCCGTTGGGGTTGATGACGAAAAAAAATACCCTGATTCCCAGGGCAGCGCCTGCGGCGCAACCACGTCAACCGCGACAGTCAATGTCCGTCGCGCCGCGGCTTGAAGCAACGCTAGTCATTGGGGTTGAAATC
>SLQH01000115.1 GCA_007131555.1 Planctomycetota bacterium
ACAGTTGGCTGCGCCTGGATGCCGCCGGCCTGCATCTCAACGGCCAGGAAAGCCTGGCCTCGCGCCATCGTACCAGCCTGGTGGCCCGCCGGGTCCAGCATTTCGACTGCCGGGCCGAGACCACGGTCCTGATCGATCCCGGCGACTTCCAGCACATGGCCGGCCTGACGGCCTTCTATGATGTCGCCAGCTGGTATTATCTGTATGTCTCGCATGATGCCGAGCAGGGCCGGGAGTTGCGCCTGGCGACCATGGTCAACGGCCGCTTCGGTGAGGACCCGGATGCCCGGACCACCCTGCCGGCCGAGGGCCCGGTCGATCTGGCCTGTGAGATCAGCCAGCTTGAAGTGCGTTTTTTCTACCGACTCGGCGATGGCCCATGGCAGGCGGCGGGATGGCCCAAGGGGGCGATACCACTGGGTGATGAACACGGCGACTACGGCCACTTTACCGGCGCCTTCTTTGGTCTTGCCTGCCAGGACCTCTCCGGCCAACGCCGTCCGGCGACCTTCACCCGCTTCGCCTATGCGAGTTTGTGAGCGCTTATCAATTGAGGATGTGATCTGGGCTGTCTCTTTCTGTGTAAATCCAGTATTTGATCCTGTATTTACACAGAAACCATGCTAGATTCTGGGCCATGATCCACCGTGACCTTGCCGCAGTCCTGCGTGCCTCCTTGGCCCGCTATCCGATCGTCACCATTACTGGCCCTCGCCAGGCTGGGAAGACGACCCTCGCCAGGGCAGAGGTAGGCAAGCCCTATGTGAATCTGGAGGCGCCTGATCTGCGCCTCTTCGCCCGCGAGGACCCGCGTGGGTTCCTGGCCCAGTATGCTGATGGTGCCATCCTGGATGAGGTCCAGCATGTGCCTGAGTTGCTGAGCTACCTCCAGGTGGATGTCGATGCCCTGGCCGGCACGGCCCAGGGCCTGGGGCGCTGGCTGCTCACCGGCAGTCATCAGCCCCAGTTGCGTAACGCCGTGTCCCAGTCCCTCGCTGGACGCACCGCGCTCCTGCATCTGATGCCCTTGAGCCTGGGTGAACTGGCGCGGTGGCGGCGTCGCCTCGACCTGGATGAGGTCCTGGTCGCCGGTTGCTACCCGCGCCTGCACGATGCCCAGATTCCAGCCCATCAATTCCATGCCGATTACCTGGGCACCTATCTCGAACGTGACGTGCGCCAGATCCTGCGGGTCAGTGACCTTGGCCAGTTTCAGCGTTTCCTCGGCTTCTTTGCTGGTCGCCACGCCCAGATCATGAACTACAGCCAGTTGGCGGCCGATATCGGCATCGACCAGACCACCGCCAAGGCCTGGTGTGCGGTCATGGAGGCCAGCCATATCGCCCTGCCGCTGCGGCCCTGGTTCGCCAATATCGGCAAACGCCTGGCCAAAAGTCCGAAGTGGTATCTGACCGATTGCGGTCTGGCAGCCCATCTGATCGGCGTTACCAGTCCGCGATATCTGGCCACCCATCCCCATCGCGGCCATCTCTTCGAGGGGTTGGTCGTCAGCGAGGCGATGAAGATCATCGCCCACGCCGGTTCCCCGGCGCGCTATCATGTGTTCAGCAGCCCACGAGAAGAGGTCGACCTGCTGATCGAAGCCAACGGCAAGACCCTGGCGGTCGAGATCAAGTCCGGCGCCACGGTGGCGGGCGACTGGTTCAGGAACCTTGAGGCCATCGCCAGGATTGACCAGGTGGGAGTCGATGCGCGGATGGTCGTCTACGGTGGCGATGATGAGCAGCATCGCAGCCGGGGCCATGTCTGTCCCTGGTGGCGCTTCCCCCAGCGTCTGTGTGAGTGGTTGCACGACCATGATGCGCTGCCGACATCTCTGGACCCGGCTGAGCTTGGAGAACGCCTGAGCGCCTCCTTCGGCCCTGCCGCCTGACGCCATCCGCTTAAGAGCGCTGCCAAGGGGCCATCTGCGATGTCAGATCTCCCCATGCCGCTGGAAGTGGTCTTCTCGGGCTTTGTGTGTGAGAGATGGCGCTTGTGGGTAATGGAATTGCGCTAAGAACCACAGTGCTTCTTGGGCTTCGTAGATTGGCTAATGATTTTAACTATGAATCACGCGAATCTCGCGAATGAAAATCACTGTTCAACACTGTTCCATTTCTCCCTCTTCTATTCGCGTGATTCGTAGCTAGGAGCCTGTAAGGAATAGACTGACACGTCGCCTGGCTTGGCCTTTTCGGCCCCGATTCCGTCGAAAACCTCACCATAGCTACGGCTATGGCTGCGGTTTTCGACGAAATCGGGACTCGAAAATGCACTGCGCTTGTGCTCGGTCGCTATCCCTTACAGACTCCTAGTTTCTCCCTTTGAAAGATCCCCATACGCAAGTGACTTGGTCCCATGTTTCGCTGGAATATCGGCAATGATCGAAAATGTCATTATCACTGATTGGGTTTATAGAAGATTGCCGCGGTGACAGCGTACTGGGCGATCATTCCCCAGGCCTGGTCACTGAGGCTGTGAGCCACTGTTCTACTCGAAACAAAGATGCCGAGGGCAGGCTATGACAAGTGTTTACGGTTCTATATCGAATGAAGAAGCCCCTGTGTGCGGTGTAATCCCGGCAGCGACAAAGCAGTTGAGTGCTTGGGGGGGGCTCAACGGCTTTCTGCCGCCATCCCCTGACAACGCGGTGATGCTGGAGCGCGTAACTAATGATTAGTGCTAGTTGGCCTCGGCCATGAAGCGTGCAGTGCTTTTTTGTGCTGATGCCGCCCGTGCAGCACCGTCACGGCACTCGGCCTTCTGGGTCACCACCATGCGCCTGAGAACGTTGAAGAATCTGGCGCAGATAAACGAACGACAGGAGTTTACTCATGCTTCCCCGCCATGCATCACAGCTTTTTCCCCAACAATATGCCGCCCTTTTGCCGTTGATGGTTGTGGCGCTGGCGTTCTTCTGCGTGCCGGCGATGGCGGCGGATGACAGCTTCCCTGAGGACTTTCAGCGCTTTGAGCTGAGCTTGCCGGATATTGATGACAAGGATTTCACCCTGCACCTGAATTATCAGGACGGGGGCTTTATTCAAGGCTGGGTAGCGGCGGATGGACGGCCGGTTGCCAGCCGCATGGATCTGTCTCAGCTTGCGCTGAGCGATGGGGCGATACGCGGCAGCGTAGATCTGGTCCTTGGTAAGGGGCGGCGAAATCTACGTTTTTACGTCATTGATATTGATGCCAAGGTAGATGCCGATGGCACCATTAGCGGCAGCCATCACACCCGCTATGGGCTGGAGCTGGGGCATACCTACGGTAGCGGTTATTATATTTTTACCGATGAGAGCCTCGACCACGATACGCCGGTGGTCACCATGGAGCAGTTGCGCTATTTG
>SLQH01000154.1 GCA_007131555.1 Planctomycetota bacterium
AGCAGGCTGCCGACGACAGCTGGGGGCCGCTGGCCAGCCTGGCGATCACCATCGATCGCACCCCACCGCCGGCCCCGGTGGTTGAAGTGGTCGACACCACCACCAATCCAAGGCCCACCTGGCACTGGCACGCGACCGAAGACCACCTAGAGTACCGTGTCGGAACATCGTCTGACTACTGGAACGCCGGATCATGGAGCCCGGCCACCTCGTTCACCCCAGCAGCCCCCCTGCCACCGGGCGAACACCGCCTCTATGTCTGGGCCCGTGATCGACTGGGCAATGTCGATGAAGAGGACCATGGCATGGCCTCTGTGCTCATCATCGAAGCGCTCCAGCAGCGCAGCGTCCGTCTGACGGTCAGCGACGATCAGGGACCGCGCGCCTCGACCCTATGGGCGATCCACAATGGCGGACTGCATTATCACGGCGATACGCTGGAGCATGTCATCCATGACCTGGACAATGAGGACGACACCCGGTTGCGTTTCACCCCTCCGGCAGACGCGCCGGCTCCAGACGGCAGCGGCTGACCGTCATGGGCAACGCGCAATGCCCCTGAAATAGCCTGGGCGCGCTGCGCGCACCCCGTGATTATCAAGGCCCGTCAGGAGGCTGGCGCTCCCGGGAGAGGATTTCGAGGTGCCCTTATGTCAGGAGCATGTAAGGGATAGACTGACACGTCGCCTGGCTTGGCCTTTTCGGCGACATCGGGTCAAGAAAAGGCACTGCGCCGTGCTCGATCGCTATCCCTTGCAGATTCCTACAGCGAGGCCCCGCTCTGGCGTTTGCGCCATTGCCCCGGTGTGCAGCCCAGGGCGCGGCGGAACAGGCGGCAGAAATGGGCGCTGTCGACGAAGCCGTAGCGGGCGGCGATGACGGCCACTGGGGCGTGGTCTTCATGCAGGGTGCGGGCGGCGGCACGCAGGCGTTGGTCGACCAGCCAGCGACGAGGCGGGCAACCGAAGGTGGCGGTGAAGCAACGCGAGAAGTAGTCGTGGCTGAGACCCACCACCTGGGCCAGATCCGCTGGTTCGGGACCATGGCAGAGATGGTCGCGGGTCCAGCGCAGGATGGCGGACCGTTGTTCCGGCCCCAGTTGTCGCTGGGCATCATCGTCGTCCTGGGGAGCGGCTATCAGGCGTAGCAGCAGGGCATAGGCGGTGCGGATGGTCATCGTGTCCGCCGCTACTGGAGCCAGGAGCAGATCGGCGATCAACTCAAAGCACCAACGCAGACGCCAGGCATCACGCCGCAGCAGCAGGTTGTCGGTGGCATACAGGGGGCGGCCCTCCCGCCGCAAGCCGAACCAGACCTCATGGAAGCGGCTGCCAGGGCTGAATGACACCGGGCCGGCATAGCCCGGCCCAACGCCCAGGGCCTCGCCTGGTCCTGCTTCATGACGGTCGTCAAGCGCGCCGATGTCGATCCGGCCATCCTCGATCAGATACAGGATGTGCATCTGCTGGTCACGCCCCCAACGATGGCTGTGCCAGCCCTGGGGTCGATGCTGGAATCCGACCAGATCACGGAGAAACCGGACCTCGACCGTGATATCGGTCAGGGCGTCAGCCAGACCGGTCCAGGATGCAGGGAGGCCTTCAGCAGACGGACAGGACATATCGATCACCGCTTCGATCATATCCGTCACCGACCCCATACCGCAACGCCAGAGGGGTTTTCGGTATCATGGTATATCACACCCAGGCGCTCAGAGGTCTGGCCTTGCTGGCCGTTCTACTCCTGCCTGCGCAGAGTCATACCGGAGGTCATCATGTTGCGTCTCTTCATCATGCTGGGGCTGCCCATGTTGGCGCAGATCATCGTCGCCGCCGAGATCGAGATGATGCGCGGCAACGTGATCACTGCTGACATCATCGAAGAGACCGATGAGGCCGTGCGCATCGCCACCCGGATGGGCGGCAGTCAGGCCGAGATGGTCCTGCGCAAACCCCTGATCCATCGGATCCGTCCGCACGCCGAAGCCGCATGGCGGGTGATCACCCCCAAGGCCGAGACCGCCCAGGCGCCGGCGACCTCGACCGCCGCACGAGATCCGGCGACCGGCCCTCGTCCGCGTTCCTCAAGCCCAAGCCAGATCACCGCCCCCGCCGGTCGGGCCTGGGTCGGGTACGGCGGCCCCGGAGGCAGCCGGGTCTTTCCTGAGGCCCGCCCTCCGCAGCGCTTCGACATGACCGACGGCAGCGGGGTGCGCTTTGACGTGGTGATGCCATCGTGGAGCCACAGCTCGCCGATCGTCGTCGGCGATCGGGTGTTCCTCACCGTCGAGGTCGGCCCCAACAACATCTTTCCGATGCTGGTCTGCGTCGATGGCCGCAGCGGCGAGATCCTGTGGCAACGCGAGATCGACCACCTGCCGGCGATGGGGCACAATGCTGCGACCCAGCATCAGATCCGGGCTGACATGAAGAGCATGCATGACCTGCGGGCCCAGGCGGCGGACGAGGCCTTTGCCCACCGTCAGGCCAATCCCAATGACCGGCGCCTGCCGGTGCCAGAACGCAACGATGCCTTCAGGAACCTCAACAATCGTCTGCGTGAACAGGCCGGCATCCGCCTGGACGTCTTCCGGATCAACCAGTATGCGATCACTCTGGCCTGCTTCGGCCATGCCTTCGCCACCCCGGTCAGCGACGGTGAACATGTCTTCGTGACCACCGCCTGGGGCGGTCATGCCTGCTTCGATCTCGACGGTAATCTGCGTTGGGTCCAGTACGTCCGCGGCGAGCGGCCGGATTGGAATCCGATCGGCCGCTCGCCGATCCTGCATGACGGCATGCTGCTGCACAACGCCGATCGCACCCTGCGGGCCCTGGACGCCCGAACCGGCCAGGTGTTGTGGACCGGCGCTGATCAACGTGGATATTCGATGGTCTCGCCAGCGGTCTTGAGCATTAACGGACAGTCGATCCTGCTGACCGCCGGTCCCACCGCCTATCATCTGCCCAGTGGCCGCCAACTCACGATCGAGGGTTGGCAGGACGAGGGCATGCTGATCCTGGTCAAGCATGACGAACCGGATGTGGCCTTCTTCTGCGGCTCCGGTGAACACTGCGGTTGGAGCAACAAAGGGGACGCCGACCCCTCCCCGCCGGCGGCGGTGCGCTTCGCCCTGGACGGCGACACCCTCCGGGCCACCGTGCTGTGGCAGGGCAACGACATATTGTCACGCAACAACCTGAGTTCCGACAACCGCAATCTGGTCAATGATGTCCGGGGCGGCAATGCCCCATGGATGGTCTACCACGACAACCGTTTCTTTCATCGTCACGGGGCCCTCCTGGAGCCCCTGACCGGTCGCATCCAGACGGGCCAGATCGGTCGCCGTCA